>JAJEEZ010000333.1:0-5265 GCA_022820705.1 Candidatus Latescibacterota bacterium
CTATTTCAGAGCGGGTCTTAGCCGAGGCCGTCCCCTGCCGCTGATTTGCTTGGGTGGCGACGACCGCTCGGTAGAGGGCGTACTCCGAAACCTTAATGTCGAACAAATCCTCGGGCAATTCCACAGAGTCGTTTGCTTGCCCTTCGCTATTTAGTACTTCTACCTGCACGCCCATGATCCAAATCAAACCTTTATGTCGATGCCGATGCCCGCCGGCAAATCGAGCTTCATCAGCGCGTCCACAGTCTGCGGCGTTGAATCGTAAATATCGATGAGCCGCTTGTGAATCCGTGTCTCGAACTGTTCGCGCGATTTCTTGTCCACGTGTGGGGATCTCAGCACGGTGTACACCGTACGAGCCGTCGGCAGCGGCACCGGGCCAGCGATGCGGGCCCCGCTGCGCTTGACCGTCTGGACGATCTCGTCCACGGATTTGTCCAACGCCATGTGGTCGTAGGCTTTGAGGCGAATGCGTATTCTATCAACTGCCACTGGCTCGTATCTCCCTAACGCGACTTTTCCTAATTAGAGACCTCGGTGACGACGCCGGAGCCGATGGTGCGACCGCCCTCGCGAATGGCGAAGCGCAGCTGCGGCTCAATGGCAATCGGCTGAATTAGCTCTACTTCCATGTTGACGTTGTCGCCGGGCATGACCATTTCGGTGCCCTCGGGCAGTGCAATGCTCCCGGTGACGTCGGTAGTGCGGAAGAAAAACTGGGGACGGTAGCCGGAGAAAAAGGGCTTTTCGCGGCCACCCTCCTTGGGGGTCAACACCACGACCTCGGCCTTAAACTTGGTGTGCGGCTGAACAGAAGCGGGCTTGCAGACGACCATACCACGCATTAACTCAGCTTTCTCGACACCGCGCAGCAGCAGACCGACATTGTCTCCGGCCTCGCCCTCGTCGAGCAACTTGCGGAACATCTCGACGCCAGTAACCGTGGTCTTACGCGTTTCCTTGATACCGACGATATCCACCTCTTCTCCGACCTTGACCCGACCGCGCTCAATGCGCCCCGTCCCAACCGTGCCGCGTCCTTGGATCGTAAACACGTCTTCGACCGGCATCAGGAAAGGCTGATCAATATCGCGTACCGGATCGGGAATGAACTCGTCAACGGCATTCATCAATTCGTCAATCGACTGGGTGCCGGTCGGCGTGTCCGATCCCTCAAGCGCCTCAAGGGCCGAACCGCGAATTATCGGAGTATCGTCGCCATCAAAGCCATACTCGGAGAGCAACTCCCGCGTTTCTAGCTCAACCAAGTCCAAAAGTTCTTCGTCATCTACTTGATCAACCTTGTTGAGATAGACGACAATGCTAGGCACGTTGACTTGGCGGGCCAATAGGATATGCTCGCGGGTCTGGATCATCGGCCCATCAGCGGCGCTAACGACTAAAATCGAACCGTCCATTTGGGCGGCACCGGTAATCATGTTCTTGATGTAGTCGGCATGGCCGGGGCAATCGACGTGCGCATAGTGACGCTTGTCGGTCTCGTATTCCTGATGGGAGACATTGATCGTCACCCCGCGTGCCTTTTCTTCCGGAGCATTGTCGATATCATCGACGCTCCTAGCTTGGGCCAAGCCCTTGTTGGCCAAGTGCAAGGTGATAGCCGCTGTCAAAGTGGTCTTGCCGTGATCGACGTGGCCAATAGTCCCGATATTGACATGCGGCTTGTTGCGCTGAAATTGTTCCTTAGCCATTCTTAAATCCTCTCCTGTTGCTGGAAGGCGGTTACCGCTTAAGCTCGAGTGCTGTCGATAATTTGTTCGGTGATGTTGCTTGGGACGGCTTGGTATTTTGAAAACTGCATGGTAAAAAGCGCCCGGCCTTGGGTCAGCGAACGCAGGCGCGTGGCGTAGCCAAAAGTCTCGCTCAGCGGCACGAAAGCCTTGACGACTTGGGCATCGGAACGGGGAGTGATGCCCTGTATCTCGCCGCGATGCGAATTGAGATCACCCACAACGTCGCCCAGATATTGATCGGGGACGACGACCTCCAACTCCATAATCGGCTCCATAAGATAAGGAGATGCTTTCGCGGCACCGTCTTTGAAGGCCATGGACCCGGCGACCTTAAAGGCGACTTCCGATGAGTCAACCTCGTGCTGTGACCCATCTACCAGCACGACTTTAACATCTTCGATCGGGTAACCGGCAACAGGACCGGTGCTCATCGCTTCAATAATGCCCTCGCGCACGGGATTAATGTATTCCGTAGGAATGTTGCCGCCGATAATTTTCGACTCAAATACTAGCCCACTGCCCGGCTCGCCCGGCTCGATTTCCAACTCGACATGCCCGTACTGGCCGCGGCCTCCGGTCTGTCGCACGAACCTACCTGTACTCTCGACGGCCTTGCGCAGCCCTTCTTTGTAGGCCACTTGGGGCTTGCCGACATTGGCTTCGACCTTGAATTCGCGGAAAAGGCGATCGATAAGAATCTCTAAGTGCAATTCGCCCATGCCCGACATGATCGTCTGGCCCGTCTCGTTGTCGAGCTTGATCTGAAAGGTTGGATCTTCCTCGCTGAGCTTGGACAGGGCAATGTATAGCTGTTCCTGGTCCGCCCGCGTCTTTGGCTCAATTGCCACGTGGACCACCGGCTCGGCGAATTCGATCTTTTCCAATACAATGGGATGCTGTTCGTCGCAAAGCGTATCGCCAGTGGTCGTGTTTTTGAGGCCGACCACCGCGACTATGTCACCAGCATAGGCACGAGATAACTCGGTGCGGTCGTTGGCATGCATCTCTAGCAAACGCGCGGTGCGTTCGCGACGCTCAGTCGTCACATTATAGAGATAAGTGCCTGAGCTTAGCACGCCTGAATAGACGCGAACAAAGGTGAGACGCCCGACAAAGGGATCCGTCATAACCTTAAAGGCCAACCCGGCAAAAGGCGCATCGTCAAGGGCAGGACGCACCGCTTCCGCGCTGGAATGGGGCAGCATTCCCTTGACTTCGCCGACGTCGGCTGGAGACGGCAGATAGTGTAGCACCGCGTCGAGCAAGCGCTGGACGCCTTTATACTTATAAGCACTGCCGCACGTTACGGGCACGGCCTTCAGCGAGATGGTGGCTTGGCGCAGCGCAGCTCTGATTTCGTCGGGGTGAATTTCCTCTCCTTCGAGAAATTTTTCGAGCAGCCCATCGTCGAATTCAGCCACCGACTCTAGCAGCTTTTCGCGGTATTGCAAGGCCCCCTCTAGTAAATCCGCAGGAATCTCGTCCTCGAAAAACTTGACGCCTTGACTAGCCTCTTCGTAGGTAATGGCCTTCATCTCGACCAAGTCTATCAAGCCGTTGAACGTCTCGCCAACGCCGATGGGCAACTGGACCGGCACAAAATTGCTGTTCAATCGCTCTTGGAGCATGCTGAGTACCTGAAAAAAATCAGCCCCGTTGCGATCCATTTTGTTGACAAAAGCGATGCGCGGGACGCGGTATTTGTCGGCTTGGCGCCAGACGGTCTCGGACTGCGGTTCAACTCCGCCGACCGCGCAGAAAACGCCTATGGCACCGTCGAGTACGCGCAGTGAACGCTCGACCTCAGCAGTAAAATCCACATGACCGGGCGTGTCGATGATGTTGATGCGGTGATCCTTCCACTGGCAAGCAGTAGCGGCCGAGGTAATGGTAATTCCGCGCTCGCGCTCTTGCTCCATCCAGTCCATCGTCGCTGTACCGTCATGGACCTCTCCCATGCGGTGAACTCGGCCAGTATAGTAGAGTATCCGCTCGGTCGTGGTAGTCTTGCCAGCGTCAATGTGAGCCGCAATCCCGATATTGCGCGTGTCTTTTTGTGCAAACTGTCGTGCCATTTGGCCTAGGAACTCCCTAAAATCTGTAGTGGGCGAAGGCTTTGTTCGCCTCGGCCATGCGGTGGACTTCTTCCTTCATTCGCACAGCCCCACCTTCTCCCCTTGACGCAGCGATAAACTCGTTGGCCAACCGCTCGGCCATAGTGCGTTCAGAGCGCTCGCGGGCGAAGCGAATCAACCAGCGAATCGAACGAGCTGTGCGCTCGTCTGGCCGCATTTCGACCGGCACCTGATACGTTTGACCACCGACTCGACGCGATTTAACCATAACGATGGGCTTGGCATTTTCCAGCGCCTTCTGGAAGATATCAATCCCGTCTTGGCCACTGCGCTCTACGACCAAGTCTATCGAGTCGTAAAATATGCGCTCGGCCACGCTCTTCTTGCCTTGCTTCATCAGCGAATTTACGAACCTCGCTGCCAAGACATTGTGGAATTTCGGGTCTGGCAACAGCTTGCGTTTGACTGCTTTTTTACGCCGCGACATTGTTTATACCTAGGTTGGCCGCCGGGTGCCATACTTGGAACGACCTTGACGGCGATCAGCTACGCCCGTCGCATCGAGGACACCGCGCACGATGTGATAGCGCACACCAGGGCAGTCCTTGATGCGACCTCCGCGCACTAAGACGATGGAGTGTTCCTGCAACGTGTGGCCCTCGCCTGGCACGTAAGCCGTAACTTCAATCCCCGTAGTCAAACGCACACGAGCCATCTTGCGCAGAGCCGAGTTGGGCTTCTTGGGCGTCTGGGTGTAAACGCGCGTACAAACGCCACGGCGCTGGGGACAGCCTCTCAGCGCTGGGGAGTCCGTCTTTTTTAGTGATTTTTGCCGGCTTTTGCGGACCAGCTGGCTAACCGTTGGCAAACGCTGTTTCTCCTCGTCATTTCGTAATAAATAGCAAGCTCATAATTTACATACAAATCGTATAACTGTCAACACTACTCGCCCAAAACACCTGTTTCCGCAGCCGCCACTTCGGTCAACTCGGCTTTGCCATTGCTTTCGGGCTCCAAGTTCTCATAGGTGCCATCTTGATAGTGCCCGGTACCAGCTGGAATCAAGCGGCCGATGATGACGTTTTCCTTGAGGCCGCGCAGGTGGTCTATCTTGCCTTGCACGGCTGCCTCGGTCAATACGCGCGTTGTCTCTTGGAAAGAGGCGGCAGAGATAAAGCTATCCGTGCGCAGCGAAGCACGGGTAATGCCCAAAAGGATCGGCTGGCAGGTGGCTGGGTCTCCCCCCTCGTAGAGGACTTTATCATTCTCCCTGTTGAATCGGATTTTATCCACTTCTTCTCCTTCGAGGAAGTTCGTATCGCCTGGGTCAATGATGCGCACCTTCTGTAGCATCTGCTTGACGATCACCTCAATGTGCTTGTCGTTGATCTACACAGCCTGGAGGCGATAGACATCCTGAATCTCGTTGACTAAAT
>JAJEEZ010000241.1:0-17500 GCA_022820705.1 Candidatus Latescibacterota bacterium
ACGGCTTTGGCTATGCCTACCTATTTCCCAATAACACCCGCTGAAATGGATGCCTACCGCGAGGCGGCTCGCCAACGCCACAGTGCCGAAAAGGAGCGTCAGCGCGAACGCCGTCAGCGCGCTTGGGATCTGGCGCGGCAAGCCGCCCGCCTACTAGAGGAACGCTTCAACGCCAAGCGGGTGGTGCTCTTCGGCTCACTGGCGCACGAGGACCGATTCAACCCCTGGTCCGACGTGGATATCGCCGCTTGGGGCCTCCGGCCCGAGGACACTTGGCGAGCACTCGGAGCGGTCATGGACCTCGACCCGGATATCGAAATAAACTTAGTCGATATGGCCTGTTGCCGTCCCGCCCTAAAAGCGGTTATCGAGCGCGAAGGAATTGATCTATGATCTCTCGCCACATCGTCAGTGCCGAGCGCATCCGCAGCGAATTGGAAAACATAGAGGAGGTCGTCACTCGGGTCCGCAGAGCAGCGGAGGCCAGCGAAGAAGACTCTGTGAATAGCGACCTCTATTGGGACGCGATCGCGCTCAATCTACACGATTTCTACACCGGCTTGGAGCGCGTTTTGCGCCATATCGCCGCCGAAGTAGATGGACATGTACCCGCAGGTGCCGAATGGCATCAAGAGTTGCTGCGGCAAATGGCCACCCCGCTACCGCAAATTCGGCCAGCCGTGTTTTCTAACGCGACCATCAAGCGCTTGGACGAATATCTGCGCTTCCGCCACGTGGTGCGCCACGTCTATGCCTTTGAGTTTGATCCGCAGCGAATAAGGCCGCTGGCCGAAGCGCTAGCAGGCGACTTCGCCCAAGTCAAGGGCGAACTGGCGGTCTTTATCGACTTTCTCGCAGGATTAGCCGACGCCGACTAACACGCCCCTAGAGTTGCGGTGTGGCGAAAAGGTTTGCATCCCGTGAAAAACCCAACATGCGCCGCAGAGGCCCTGCTCTACAAGAAGGTCGCCTTGCCCGACGAGTTCGTCCGCGAGCGCACCGGCGGGGACATTCGCATCGGCGACCTGACTGGCGACGGACAGGTCGATTTCCTCGTGTACAATGCTCTCGGAGGCATCAAGCCCTGCTTTCTGGGGGCCTTTTCGCTCGCCGGCGAGCCGCTCTGGTCAGTGGGAGATCGGGATTTTACCGCGCTCGACGCGGACGGTCCCGAACGCCTCGCGACGATTTCTCCCGACCGGCCAGGACCGGTAGCCATCTGCGACATCGACCAAGACGGGCAGCAAGAAGTCCTCTGCTTCCTCGTCGATCCCCACGTGGAACGCACCAGCAAGTGGAACCTCGCGGATGTGCACATCGCCATCCTCGACGGGCGCACAGGTGCGGTCAAACGCTGCGCCGCGCCCGAGGAACTAGCGCGCTGCAACGCCTACGCGGACGGAGAAATGCACGTCCCCAACTACGTGCATCAGCGGCTGCTAATCGCCAACTTCTCCGGCCACGACCAGCCGCGCGATTTTGTCGTCAAGCTAGGCTGCGATGTCCTCGCGTTCAACGACCGGCTCGAAGTGCTGTGGCACTATCGCAGCAAGTGGCATCGCTACCCAGAGCACGCAGCGTACATTCCGGCCATCGGCGACCTAGACGGCGATGGGCGCGACGAGGTCAACGGCGGGCACTTCGGCCTCGACCACGACGGCAGCGTGTTGTGGGAAACCTTTTTAGGCGACCACGCAGACAGCGTATTGGTAGATCAGTGGGGAACGGAACCAGCGGCCATTGTCTCAGGCAGCGGCCAAGTGCTCGACGGCAGCGGACGCCGTCTGCTGCACTTGGGGGCGGATGTGGTGCCGCACGGGCAGGAGGTGCGCTGCGGCAACTTGCGGCCCGAGCTACCCGGCCGCGAATTGGCCATCCGCTACAACGGGCACCACGCGGACGTGATGATCGTCGCGCAAGACGGCGCGGTGCTAAATCGCTTCCGGGTGGACGAATCGCCCAATAACACGGGTATGGAAATCGTGCGTTGGAATGGGCCGGAGCAAGGGGATTTGCTGTACAGCCCGGCGGCTCTCTTCAACGGCCACGGCCACAAGGTCGCAACCTTTCCAGAGTTACCCGCGCCAACCGGCGGCAAAATGGGATGGTATCACTGCTTTCCAGCCAATGTCTGCGGCGACGAGCGCGAGGAAGTGATACTCTACGATCCATACAGCGACGCCGTGTACATCTACACGCCCGCACCGCTCGACGAGAGCCGATTTGACCGCTACCATCACGGCCCGCGCCAGTACAACGCGCGGCTGCTTGACTAACGAGTTTATTTTACATGAAGAACCCAAACCCAAAATCCTGTCCATCCCACAAATCCCATAAATCCTGTTCCCCTTTCCCCAAGCCTGTCCATCCATGTCAAAATTCCTAATTGTCTCCATCGACTGCTGGCGCTACGACGCCCTAAGCCGGACGAATCCGAGGATTAATACGCCCAAATTCGATTTGCTGACGCGGGATTACGCCTTTGCCGAGCGCTACTTTGTCACCGCGCCGGCGACCCGCCCTTCGCACACCTCGCTGTTCACCGGACTGTATCCCTTTGAGCACGGGCTTTTTGGGCAGACCTACCTGAAGATGTTCGCCGGCGTGGTCAACTTGTTCGACCTTTTTGCCGCGGCCGGGTACAGCGTTCGGGGGTTTTCAGAGCGGCCAGACGTATTCCGCTTCCTCGACTTCGCACCTTTTATCGGGCCAGTCGATCCAGTGGCCACCCAACAGCATTTGGGGTCGCTCGAACGCCTGTGCACTGAACTAATCGAACCGAGCGGCCCGCAGTTTAAGTTCCTCCACTTTTGGTACACGCACGGTGGTTACGGCTTGGGCGACATCCCCCATCCGCCCAATCTGGGTCAGTTGGTGGCATCTGGTCAGGTAAAAGAGGCGCTGCGCTACTACCAAGCGGCGGTGACCCACGTGCTGGAATTTTCCCTCGTCGAGTTGCTCAAGCGAATCGACCTCGACGAATGGGCGGTTTTTATCTGCGGCGATCACGGCGAGGGGTTTTGCGGGGAGGTCATGGCGCACGGCGACCGGCTACATCCCAACGTGGTACACGTGCCCATGTTAGCCCACGTGCCGGGCGGATTTTCCTTTCCCAGCGATGGGCCAGTTTCCGCCATCGACCTCTTCCCGACCATCGCGGCATTGGCTGATCTACCCGTTGACTACCAAGGGTTCGGACAAAACTGGCTGGAGCCGAACGCAACGGCGACCGAGCGTTGGGTATTATCTGAGCTAGACAGCCTATACGGCATTGGTTTCCTCAGCGCCGACAATCTGCGCTTGCCCGCAGAGCGCGTCACGTCTCCTACGGCTATCGACGGCGAGGAAATAGCGCGCTATGCCGAGGGCATCCGCGAGTGGTGCCTGTGCGATGGACGGCACTTCTACCGCGAGGACGAACAGACGGGCGCATACGTCCTGCGCGACCTGCGCCACGGCGACGACGATTTGGTTTGCGCGGACCCATCGCCCTACCGCGCGCAATATCGCAACCTGCGGGATCGCTCCGCATACCAACAGATGCAGGCTCAAGGAGCAACGGCCAGCGAGGCCGAGATTCTCAAAGAACGCCTACGCGCCCTCGGGTATCTATAGCCATCCTCCATTATTCATACCATGATCCGCAGATGGACGCAGAATACCGCAGATGATACACACCTCGAATCGTTCAAACCATTTATGATCGCCGCGACTAACCTATTCGTCTTGTTGCTCGTCTTGGCCGGTTGCGGCGAAGACGCGGGCATAGGTAGCACCTCGGGTGGCGACTGTGCAGGCAACATCCTGCCGGGCGACCGCATCGTGCGCTCGCGCGAAGACGCGGATGCGCTGGAGAGGGAAGGAAAGTGCAATTACACCATTGCTGGCGACCTCGAAATTACGCGCCTGGACCTCACCCTTTTTGAAGGATTGAATCAACTCAGCGCCATAGATGGCAACCTCACCATCCACGACAACGACGAGCTCAAAAACTTCGAGGGGCTAAATAACCTCGCCTCTGTGGGTGGAGACGTCACCATCCGCGACAACGACGAGCTCGTCGATATCGAGGGGCTGTCCTTCCTCCACACAGTCGGCGGCCACTTCAGCATCTCCCACAACGACAAGCTGACCGCCGTGGACGGCCTAATCAAACTCAACGCGGTCGGCGGAAACGCGCGCATCGACAACAACAACCAATTGGCCAATATCGATGGCCTGTTCGGCCTCACCACGATCAGCGGCAGCTTCACCATCGCCTTCAATCCCTTTCTTGAACTCATAGAGGACCTTTCGCATCTCAGCAGCGTCGGCGGCGATTTCGTCATCGAAGACAACTTGGCCCTCACCGCGCTAGAAGATGTATCGTCTCTAAAGGAAATCGGCGGCAGCTTGCGCATTGGACGCAATGCCGCGTTAGACATGGTCGAGGACGTATCCAGCCTAACGGACGTCGGCCAAGACCTGAGAATTTACAGCAATTCGCGGCTGACGAGCATCGCCGGGCTAGCCAGTCTCAGTCGCGTCGGCGGCAACCTCAACATCTACAACAACGAAAAACTGATTGCGTTGACGGGATTGGAAAGCCTTGAGCAGGTCGCCCAAGACCTCAACATCTACGAAAACGAAAAACTGACCAGCCTCGCAGGGCTAGCCAATCTCGTCGTCATTGGGGGCAACGTACTCATCGTCGAAAACGGCAACTTACCTACGAGCGAGGCCCAAGCCTTGGCTGATCGGGCCGCAGCGGGCGAGGTCTCCATCGCCAACAACGCGGATTAACCGCGAGGTTAGCCCCTACCCATCCCCGTAATAACCTGCTCCACCTCGGCCACAGTTGTATCCTTGGGATCGATGTCGTCGGCGACGACGCGGCCTTGGCGCAGCACCACAATGCGATCCACAACTTGAAAGACATGGTGGATGTTGTGGGCGATGAAAATGCAGGAGTGGCCCGAGTCGCGAGCGTTGCGGACAAAGCGCAAGACGCCTTGCGTCTCGGCGACGCCCAAATTGTTGGTCGGTTCGTCGAGAATGATTAGCTCGCTGTCGAAGTGCATGGCCCGCGCAATGGCCACGGACTGACGCTCGCCGCCCGACAACGCACCGATGGGCGTCGTCGCGGGAATGTCCTTTTCAATGCCCACCTGTTTGAGCAAAGTGCGGGCCACATTCGCCATGGCCTCTTGGTCCATGCGCCCGAAAAACGCTGGGCCTTTCAGGAGTTCGCGGCCCAAGAAAAAATTCCGCGCAATGGACAACTCCGCTACGAGAGCCGAGTCCTGATAGATGGTTTCAATGCCATAGCCAATGGCGTCGGCTGTGCTCTTGATGTCGGCTCTTTCGCCGTGTATGAAGATATCGCCTCCACTGGCGGGGACGGCTCCGGAGAGAATTTTGATCAGCGTAGATTTACCAGCCCCATTATCGCCGAGCAAACCGACGATCTCGCGCTCGTTGACCGTCAGATGGACATCTTCGAGGGCGCGCACCCTGCCGTAGGACTTGCTGATGTTTTTCATCTGGACTAGTGCCGCTGTCATCGTCTAGTCCTGTTTTTTAGGTAGGTTCTCAAAGGTACTGTAAATCATCCAAATCTTTATGCCTTCCACTCGCTTGCTTGTTCTGCTTCAAGTGATTCAGATTAATAATGTGAACTTCGACATTATCTATCACATCAACAATTCGCTCTGAATAACAAGAGTCAAAATCAACACCTGATATTGTTGTCAAAAGCTCTATTCTCATGGGTGGAACTCCCATGCGAATAATTTGATCCTCTTGCAAAAAGATATCAGTTGATAACTGAGGCGAAGTAAGCCCAAATTCTTTCAAGACCACAACCAACTTCTCGGCGTTATTTTGACGAATTGCCACCCACAAATCCATGTCGCCGGTTGCACGCGGATAGCCATGATAACCAACGGCGTAGCCACCGATGAGCAGATATTCAACTCTATGTGAGTTGAGTAACTTCAAGAACTCTTTGAACTCGGCTGGTAGCTGGATCGTAGCCATAGTTAATCTGCCGCATCAATTCAATGGATTCCAAGCGTTCATAAGGCGTCTTTGAGTGCCAGTATTCCCTTTCGTCTGATTCTTCAGAAAGGGATATAACTGAAAGGACACTCTTATCCATTTTGAAGGTATCTATTGCCTTCATGCGTTTCTCCCCGCGTATTCTGTATTTTAATGAATAAATCGAACCATACCAGTGCCACAACCATCGCCTAGTACCTTTCCTGTCGCCGGCGGTCAACCCACGAATGCAGGGCCATCATGCCCAAGATGATCGCGCCGATGAAAATGTTGTACGCCAGTCCGGGCACGCCAATGAGCACAATGCCATTGCGCATCAGGCGCAAGATGAACACGCCGAGCACCGTGCCGATGATGGTGCCGCGCCCGCCCGTCAGGGCCGTCCCCCCAATCACGACCATGGCGATGACCTCCAACTCGTAGCCTGTGCCGCTGTTGGGATTGGCCGCGGCAGTGCGAATGGAACTGATGATGCCAGCGAAACCCGCCATGACGGCCGAGAGCACAAACAGCTTGACCTTAGTGCGCTCTACGGCCACGCCGCGAGCACGGGCAGCCTCAGCATTGCCGCCCGCCGCTTGCAGCCAGTTCCCCATCTTGGTCTGCGTCAACAAATAACCGAGCAACAACGCAGCCGCTACAAACCAAAACAGCGACATGTACACGCGCAGGCCGCCCACGTTGAAATCCCCAACCAGCACTTCTGCAAGCAAGAGATCCGCGGCGTCCCAAGTCCGCTGCGGAAATCCACTCGTCACCACCAGCGCACTGCCCCGCACGACCAACAACATGCCGAGCGTCACTAAGAACGAGGGAATCCGCAAGCGCGTGACAAATAGACCGCTGCACAGGCCAATAACCGCAGCCGTGCCCAAGGCGAGGGCGAAGCCGACCTCAATAGACGTAACCCCAGTGTTGTACAGGGTCCACATGAGCACCGGACAAAACCCGAACAACGAGCCGACCGACAGGTCGAATTCGCCGGACGTCATCAGCAAGGTCATGGCCAGCGCGATCAGCCCTAGTTCCACCGTGAAAGCCAGCATGTTGCCGATGTTGCGCGTCGATAGAAACGCCGGATTGATCTGCCAGAAGACAAAAACCATGACGACCAGCAGAACGAACGGGCCGAATTCCGGCCGCGACACCATGCGCTGTACGACTGAGTTCATCTACTCGCCCGACAGGATATCGTCGTAGATCTGGGCCTTGTCGGCCTCATAGAGCGCGCCGGTGATAACGTCAAAACCGGGCGGGATGCCGCTAGCCGCCATGGACGCCAACGACAGCGCCATGTAACTGATCGCCAGCGGATCCTGCCACATGGCCGCGTTGACGTAGCCAGTGAGGACTTCCCGAGTGGTGTCGAGCGAGTTGCCCCAGCCGACGACGGGAATGTCGCCGGGGGCGAAACCAGCTTGGTCAAAGACGCGCTTGATGCTGCCGGTGACCAAATCGCCGAGGCCGATGATCGCGTCGATTTTATCGCCGTTGGCCGTCATGTAGTCAACCATGCGGGAGATCACTTCGGCCTGGTCGAGAGTCGCGTCGGTAACTTCCCAAGTGATGCCCAACGGCTCAAAGACGCTGGCGACGCCCTGTTCCTCTTGGACGCCATAGGTCGCGCCGGGCACTTCCACTGGCATCCACACGAAGTCGCCGGATTTGACGTGGCCTTTATCGACCAGATACTGCGCCCACTGCCGACCGGTCGTCACCAAGTCGCCCCCGACATACGCGTCAAAACTGGCAGTGGGGTCGGGTGTATTCATGTTGATGATGGGAATGTTGGCTTCGTTGGCCTCTTTAGCGACCTGCACCAAACTACCCGGATCGGGGCTGCTGGTGACAATGCCGTCGGCCCCAGCGGCAATGGCAGCGCGCACGGCCTCCTGATGGGAAGCCACGTCGCCGTTGTGGAAGGACGTGTTGACCTCGTGGCCGGTATCCTGTTGCCACTGACGTGCGCCGGCCAGAAAGTAAGTCCACACCGGATCGGCGGGCGAACCGTGCGAAATCCAGTAAAAGGTCTTGGCCTCGGCCAACGGCGCATTCAGGGCCAGCAGCGCGCTGGCGAACAAAGCAATTCTTCGCTTAAACATCGAATATCCTTTTCTCATAATGTTTTGTGTTATATCCACCTGAGGCTCGAAGCGGCCCGACTCGGCTGTCAAAAGCCCTCCAATCCCAATGCCTCCACCTGCGCCAACACCGTCTCGCGTTCCTCGGAACGCACGGGTCGTAACGGTCGCCGAGGATCCCCGCACTCCATCCCTATGCGCTGACTGACCACGGCCAAGATGCTGCCAAAATAGCCAAATTGCGCCACTGTGCGGTGAAAGGCCGTAGCCCGTTCCTGAGCTTGTTTTGCAGCAGCCAAATCGCCCGCCTGGTGCGCATTCCAAACGTCCATCCACAGTTCCGGAGCCGCGCACAAAGGACCATCGACCGACCCGACGGCCCCGACGGTCATGGCCGGCAACATCAGCTTGCCGCTGCCGATAAAGGCGTCCAGCCCCATGCCGACGAATTCGAGCAGGTTGGCGAATACCGGCGACGAATGTTTCAAACCGGTAGTCTGAGGCACTTCCTCAACTAGGCGCTGCATCAGGGCTGGACTGACATCGAGACCGGTACAGCCAGGCAAGTTGTAGATGAACAACGGCCGATCAGCCGCAGCCCCCACGGCCCGATAGTATTCTACCACGCCATCGTCGTCGCCCTGATAGAAAAAGGGCGGCACCGCGCAGATGGCTTCCACTCCAGCTTGCGCTGCATGCGCCGCCAATTTCTCGGCCCGCGCCGTAGTATTGGCCCCCACGTGCATGATGACCTGGGTGCGTCCCGCATTCTGGTCGGCGGCGATCTCGGCGATGCGCTGGTTCTCCTCGTCGTCGAGCAGGACGCTCTCACCGGTCCCGCCGGCGACCCAAAAGCCGTGGACGCCGGCTTGTATATTGAACTCCATGGTGGCGCGGAAAGCCTCTTCGTTTAGAGTGCCATCCTCGTTTTTCGGACTGATGATCGCCGGTACCACCCCTTGGAACTGTCCCATATTTTCCTCCTTAGCACCACTATTGTTATAATACCTCACCTCAGCAGCCTTTCAATATAGGCGTCGATTTCTCCGCTTCCAACACTCAGACCAGGAGGATGGTATGAAGACCTATCGCGTAGCCATACTGGGTTGCCGGGGCCGCGGCACGGCCGCAGCACGCGCGTACCACGCCCACCCCCGCACGGAAATCGTCGCTCTCTGCGACCTCGTGCAAGACCTGCTCGACACCCTAGGCGACGAACTCGGGGTCGCGGCCCGCTACACCGATCTAGACGAGATGATCGGCCAGCACCAACCCGACATCGTCGCCATTCCCACCGGCACGGAATTCCACCACTCACTGGCCCTGCGCGTCCTCGAATACGGCACCCACATCGACATTGAAAAACCCCTGTGCGTCGATTGCCAACAGGCCGACGAAGTGCTGGCCATAGCCCGCGAAAAAAACGCGCGCATCGCCGTGCATCACCAAGGGCGCGTCGGCGTCTATATGAAAGCCGTGGCCAGAGCCTTGGCCGAGGGACGCATCGGCCAGTTGCGCCACATCCACGGCCACGGCAAGACCTACTACGGCGGCTACAACCTAATGAACATCGGCACGCACATGATCAACAACATGCTCAAGGTCGCCGGCCCGTGCCACAGCGTCGTGGCCACCGCCACCACCGATGGACACCCCATCACCCCGACGGATGTGGTGCCCTCCCCTCAAGGCATGGGCACCATCGCTGGCGAACACATCACGGCGACGCTCAGCTTCGCCGACGGCATCACCGCAACCCTCCTGCAACACCGCTTTCCCACCTCGGTCAATCCAGTGATAGAATTCTGCGGCACCGAAGGCCGCTTAGTGCTCTCGCAGCTCGTCTGGAAAAGGGACCTCGGCGCGTTCCTGCTGCCGCAACCGCACTACGCTCTCAACGACCAAAGGGAACCTTGGGAAGTACTTCCGCCTATCTACTGCGAGGGTTACGATCCGCAGAGCTCCGCCCACCCAGACGACTACGCCTATGTAGAGGAATACGTCGCAGCACTCGACGAAGGCCGCGAGCACGAATGCAGCGGCCAGGCCGGCCATCACATCGTGGAAATAATGATGGGCATCTTCGAGTCTGCCGCGTACGGCAAACGAGTAGATTTACCTCAGCAGGACCGCGCCCATCCCCTCCTGCGCTGGCGGCGCGAAAACGGCCTGCCCCCACCCGAACCCATGCCGCGTCCTTACGCCGAGTGGCTGGCGGCAGAGGACGTGCGCTTGGGACGGAGTGAATGATTTAACGACTAAAGGGAGGTCAAAATCGACGTGAACGACACCGAAAAATTCCTCTTCGACTTACAGGGCTTCATCGTCGTCCGCGAGTTCCTCTCGCAACGCGAAGTCAAAGCCCTCAACGATGCTTTCGACGCCAACTGGGACCAGCGCCGCGAAGACCCAATCGGCGACCCCAGTGGCAACATGGCTGGGCTGCATAAACGCAGCATTTTAACTGGCATGCTGACCTATGAGCAGCCTTATTGTCAGCCCTTCCGCGACCTGCTCGCGCACCGCAAGCTCCTGCCCTATCTCGACACCCTGCACGGACGCGGCTGGAAACTCGACCACGAGCCGTTCATGATCACCGGTTCCAAGGGCATCGAGGGCCTGCGCATCCACGGCACCACCAACGTCCTCTTCAACGGCTCCCGCTTCTACGCGTACACCAACGGCCAGATGCGCTGCGGCCTGCTCGTCGTCCAGTACACTCTGCACGACCAAAACCCCGGCGACGGCGGCCTCTGCGTCATCCCAGGCAGCCACAAGGCAAACTTTTCCTGCCCTCCGAAAATCACCACTTGGGAGGAGTACCAAGAGGTCGTGTACCAAGTGCCCTTAAAGGCCGGCGACATGGTCATCTTCAGCGAGAACACCTTGCACGGTGCCCTGCCGTGGCAGGCCAACCACGACCGCCGCGCCCTGCTCTACCGGTACACGCCAAAGTACCTGCACTACGACGGCGGCACGTACGAGGTCAACCAGCCAGCATGGGTGTCGGAATTGACCGAGGCGCAGCAGGCGGTACTCGAGCCGCCCTACATCTACCACCATCCCCTCATCGAACCGGACGGCGAAACTGTGGTCCGTCCGCGCCGCGAGGATTAGTCCCCGGTCAGTTTACTACAGAGGGTACGGAGGTCATGAGGACGGATCTTGCCGCCGACCTTATGGTCGCGGTATTCGACGCGCTCAGAGTGCGGAGCTTTGGTTCGGTGAGTGCGCTTTCGGCAAGTCTTGGTCTCCCGTCGAAAAGGGCTTTGAAAAGGCTTCTTAGGAGATTGGCTAATGATCCGGGTTAGTCGCTGTAGTCAAGCCCCATACGACGCATCGCGTATCTGGTCAAAATGACCTCCAAATCCTCTGCAAATACAAACTTTACCTCGTGTTGGTCGCCAATCTCCACGAGGCCATAATTATCTTCTCTCTTGGCTCGAGTGAAGATAACCACCTTTTCGATCAGCTTTTCCCCATCCTTGTTCCAGTAGCTTGCCCTGTTTATCTGCTCTATGACACTCTCGCCAACTCCTCCCACGTAATCTTTCACTTGAACGGCGATGACGTAACCCTCAGTACCCGATAATCCTAGAATCGTGATTTTGATATCGGTACCATGCTCACTCTCATTACGACCCCCGACCCTCTCGACATAGGCACCTGGATACAAATTTTTCAGAACTCCCTCAAGCACACTTTCCCAGTGCTCCGCATTGAATTGGGTATTGAGTTTATCGTAAACCGACTTCCCGAAATTCCTACGACTGAATACTTCACCAAAGGCAGAATTGATGGCATACATCAACCTATCTTCGTTCGACAGGTCTTGGTCAAGCTCTTCCAATCTAGCATCATCTATCTCTATAATCTTGTCGATGTCGTCCCCGTAGTGATCGATATTCCAGAAGCGACCTTGGTATTTTAGCGTTGACCGGATATTGCCAGTGACGTGTTTGCTCTGTCTGCTGAATTTCTTGAGAAATTTTGCCGGGAAAATATGTCCATAGTCCTTGTACTTCTCTGAGATTTCAAACCGGTAGCCTTTGTCCCAATCTTCCGTTGCTTCGACTACGGATACCGAGTCCCAATCTGGCAGTCTGGGGACCAACAAGACGTGGCCTTTCTTGACCTCGAACATCCTCCGGTTTTTAGCTACTTCTGGATCGGTAATTGTCTTTCGAAGATCATGCGCCGGATCATGTCCCCATCCTTGGCGCAATCGGCCATTTAGTAGCTCCTCTTGGAAGAAGTCTCTATGACTGATATTGATTCGGTAACCCCAGTAGCGAGTTTTCATGGTTTTTCTCCAGCAAAAGGTGATTTATAAAACCATCCTGTTGACCAACTTGTTAGGTGTTTTGCGACGCTGATCAATGAATTCTCAGTCGGCGATCAAGGCCTGTATCCGGGAGAGCAAAGTTAGGATCCGTTCCATCAAGGCGATGCGTTCGAGGATATTCGATTGCCTTGTTTATCCAGCAATGTCCACAACAAGGGAACGGCCACTTCCTTACAAGTGACCCTTTAATGGATAGCCTTGATCTGGAACATAAAATGTTGATAGCTCAGAGCCTTCAGCAGAATAGTGTTATCCAGTATAGCGTTCCTTCCTTTCCCAGAGATTGCAGGATTCAGAACCGACCTAATCTGCCAATATGGTGCAATGATTTTCATAAAATCGCTATGAGTTACTCAATGGATCGGCATTTATCAAGAGTTTCTTCTATTCTATCTGAGGCACCTAACAACGAAATCTCTGCATACCCATAACCTTGATTATACCAATCAAACTCAGCTAGAAGTGAGGATGACTCTCTAACCTTGTTGATCGATAGATTAGGATTTACAAAGTAAAGCGCATCTCTATCATAATCAATACTGAATGAAAGGCTGTCAATTTCGGACGATTCTCCACTATACCATCTAATACGTAGACTTACGTATGTTCTACCATCGTTATGATCATAGTCAGTTCCATTAAGCAACATACCATCAGAGAACTCAAATAAGAGAAAATGATAATCCTTATTGCAAATGTAAATTAGCCTAGCCTTATTATCCTCATAAGGAAACTCTAGTCCCAGATTATCACTCCACTCAGAGTACGCATAATAACTTTTCTCATCGGTCATTCTATCCACTTGACTACCAGTTTTCCATTCTCTAAGGTTTTTAAGTCCTTCTTCAACCTCTTCTATAACAGACTGTGGTATAACTACTGGACCAGTTGGACCCGTATCAGAACATCCAACGAGAGTACAGCTAATAAAGAGAACTACGAGGAGGTGTTTCACGATATTATCTCCTACAAAATGGACTTTCCAACCCACACCTGAAGACAGCGACAAAATTCAGGTCAAATAACTCTAAGCTGAGGTTATTTAAATTAATCTCATGACGGTGATAGGATAGCTCCACTAACACATCCTTGGAGCAACCAAAGACAGTTCTATGGAAAAAGACGTCTAGCTATGTTGGGGATAACTTTTGGTCAGACTCTCCATGCTTCCCTCTACAAGAATAAGGCATAAGAAGCCGCTGACCTCGCAAGGGGCCGGGCCATGTCTCCATCTCGCGTAGTGAAGCGGGAAGTCCTACCTATTTGCCGGGCATCAGGGAGCTACCCTATGCCGAAAAAAGGCTATTGTATTCAGCAAGTGACCCGACAAGGCGGGCACTACGCTTAATGGAGACATTGAGAAAAAAAGGACATATTCGGCCCTTGTCAATCAAAGATTGCTCCGTCTTAAAAAATCTCCCAACACAAACAGATGAGAAGCAGCGAAAAGGAGAAGAAAGTAAAAAGGCCCCGACGGTAGAAATACCGCCGAGGCCTTCGCTATGGCCGCTGTGTGCATGGTATACTTTTGGCTTACTTGCGGAATTGCCCCTAGCCCTGCCACTCCAAATTGATGCTCGTGTACCCGTCCGTATAGCGGCGCAAGTGATCGGGTAAGTTGGCCAAAAACCACTGGCCTTCCTCGGGGATTTCCCAGGGGATGTCGATGCGGTGGTTGCGGTCGCGGAAGCCGATGCCGCAAGAGAGGCGCGTCTCTTCAATGCGGTTGGGAAACGCGCCGTGATACGTGCGATGGGCGAAGACGATCATGTCGCCGCCATTGGTGAACAGGGGAACGAGTCCGGGAATGTCGAAGCCGTTGTACGCGCGTTCCTCCGTGCCCTCTGGGTAGAAGGAGCGCCGGTCAGTCGTCATGCTGAATCCCTCCGGCCCCTCCCAATTTTCAACGTGGGAATCCTCAATGACGCACAGGCCTCCGTGCTCGGGCCGCGAACCAGTCAAGTAGAACCACTTGCCCGACGGCCACAACCCGCGATTGAGCACATCGCCCGAATTTTTGATCTCGGTCGAATAGCCGCACCAATCGGTATGCCACGTTACAGGAGCAGAACCGGTCCGGCGGATGATGGCAGCCGAGCGGTGGAGCGTCAGTTCATCCGTGCCGATCAGGTGCCGGTGAATGTCCATGAAAGGCGCGTAATCGAGCACCTCCCAAGCACCCGGACCGGACTCGATCCAAGCGTGCCGCGTGCGGCTCTCGCCCGGCTGCAACGCGTGCTCCGGATCCGTGCCATCCCACACCGCCTGCTTGAGCTTGGCGACGATCTCTGGCGGCAGCACGTCTTTGATTATCGCGAAACCGTGCGCCTCCAAGCATTCGTCCATCGCGCCGAGCTCGTCAGTGGCAAACTCATAGCGGTAGCCCAAATCCGGCTTCTGAATATGCGAATAGTCTTCCATCATTCCCTCCTTACAAGTGCCCGGTTATTAGAGTAGCGGGCAAATCCACGGCCCAGTCAGAAAAGCCGCGCCTGAGCACCATCTGCAAGCGCCAACTCGTAGCAGGCGGCCTCGCTGTCCGTGCGCACCAACAGATAGGGTGTGGCAAAGGCCGGGGGATTCCAAGTTTTGCCAGCAAAGGCCGTCATTCGCGCCAGTTCGACGTGGCGGTCGGGGCGGGCCTCGACCAGCACCACGTCGCCCGATTCGCTCATTATCAGCAGGATATCGTCTATCAGGATGAGCTGGCCGTGGCCGTAGCGCCCGCGCTTCCAGCGGCGCTTGCCGTCTTGCGGGTCGAGGCAGACCAGCACCCCATCGTCGAGCCCATAGACAAAACCATCGCGATAGACCATGTTGGCAAATTTGGCCTTGAGCCGGGGGCTTTTCCAGACCATATCGGTCGTCAAGCCGCCGTCGGGCGCGGCGTTCACTTGATACAGCTTGGCGCCAATGCCGTAGCCACTAGAGACCAGAACCCGGTCCCCGGGCAAGGGCAAGGGGTTGGCAACGCATTCGACCTGATCCCAAGGCTGACGCCAGAGGGGAACTCCGCTGTGCGGATCGTGCGCGACGACGCTGTAGCTGTTGAAGATCAGGATCTGTTCGCGTCCAGCCAACGTGACTAGACGCGGAGAACTAAAGCCGGCCTTGTCCGTGCCCCCACCCCAGATAAACGCGCCGGTTTGGCGGTGATAGGCCACTAGCGAGCGCTCATCCGGGCCTCCGGCACTGACCACGACCAAGCTATCGAGGACCAGCGGCGAACAGCTAATGCCCCACATATGGACCTGCGCCTCGTTGCTGGCGATAATGTCCCGCGACCAAACCAACCTCCCACTGTCCAACTCCAAGCAATTCAGGATGCCAGTAGCGCCCAACGTGAAAACCCGGTCTCCAGCAATGGTGGGCGTGGCGCGCGGGCCGACGCCGGCTACGGCGGTCTCGTAGCGGGTCGAGTCGGCGTGTTGCCAGAGCTTGCGGCCCGTTGCCAAGTCGTAGCAGACGACCTGCTCCTCGGGGCCGTGTTGCTCCTGCGTTACGGCCCGGCCACCGACAATGGCAAACGAGGACCAAGCGGCACCGACGGGACGACGCCAGACTTCGCGCGGCGGGTGCTTGGTCCAGTCGCGCTCGAGGTGGACGCCACGCAGGTGGTTGTTGCGCTCGGGGCCGAGAAATTGCGGCCAATCGCGGGCGTCGAGCGCGGTGGCGTCCCCTCCTTCGACCGCAGTGGCTTCGCCCTCGGTACTCCACCGCCATTCGAGAACCGGTACGAAGTCGCCGCTCATACCCTTAATGCGAAAACACCCGATGCCAAGCGCAATGACGAGGACGGCACCACCGAAATAGCGCAGACGCCGTCCCCAAGCCAGCCGCGACGCAAGGAGCAGCCAGAGCAAAGCGAAGAAAATGGCGAGCATGAAGGTGGCCATGGTACTCATCATCTGTCGCTGGCGATGGAGGGATTCGGGCAACCAAATCCACAGAAGCGCCAGAACGACAACGCCTCCGAGCAGATAGAGGGGCCATAAACGAGGGTTAGCTGAGGACATATATCATCAATCCTGAATGACTTGAACGATTCGAGCTGCGGATCGTCTTGTTTCTACTATTCTGCGTCCATCTGCGGATTGCTACAAGTACTATACGCCGCCGGTGACGGTCTCCAAGCGGACCCAATCGCCGCTTGCGACCGAGCGGGCAATCGCGGCCATGGCCCGCATCGTTTGGGTTCCATCCTCCACATCGGCCCCCATCTGGGGCGCGCCGCGCAGGACGACGTCGGCAAAACCTTCGAGTTGCAGCCGGTAGAAATGCGCGTCCGCTCCTAGCGGCCGGCGATACTGGCCATCGCGCGTGGAAAAGCACTCGACATCGCTGGATTTCAAAAACCACGGCAAATAGGTTTTGCCGACGACGCTGCCGTGCTCCCCGTAGATGTGAAAACCCTCGTGGTAATCCATGCGCACGGCGACCGTCAGGTCGAGATGCCCCTGGCCGCCGGTGGCGAATTCCACTTCGACAAACCAAGAATACGCCCCGAACATCTCCTTGCACCGCCCGCGCACGGCCGCGAGCGGGCCGCCCAAAAAACGGGCTAGGTCGATGAGATGCGAGCCGTGGGTCAGCATGAAGTAGCGCTGCTTGTCGCCCTTGGGATCGCCCGCTGGTTTGCGCGCCTGATTGCTGTGCAGCGGCAGCGGTTGGAGATTGTCGGTCATAGTATAGCGATAGGTCGAATCGCAATACCAAGCTCTCAGGGCCAACAGCGACCCCATCTCCTCGCGGATGAACTGCCGGGCAAAAGCAATGCCGGGATCAAAGCGCTTCATGTGGCCGACCTGGAGTGTACAACCCGAGTCGGCCACGGCCCAGCGCAATTCCTCGCACTCCTCCACGCTTGTTCCCAGCGGCTTTTCCACAAAGACGTGTTTGCCAGCCGCCAGCGCCTGCAAGCTGAGCGGGACGTGGAACTGATCGGCCGTGGCGATGATGACCGCTTCCACCTGCGGATCCGCGAGCATGTCGGCAAAATCGGCGTAGGTCTTCTCCGGCTGGTGAACGGCGGCCA
>JAJEEZ010000361.1:0-4959 GCA_022820705.1 Candidatus Latescibacterota bacterium
ACAATCCGACGACCACGGTGTGGACCGCGATTGATCCGGCGATGGTGGCAAACGGCTGTATGCAGGTGGTGCCCGGCAGCCACAAGCACGGGGTGATCACTGAAGGGCATTTTCCTTCGGCAGAGCAGTTGGCCGAATACGCGCCGCCGGGTGCGGAAATCGACCTCGAAGCCGAGGCGGGCGAGGCGATTTTGCTCAACAACCTGCTGCTGCACTGCTCGTGAATCAATCCGACGGGTCAGTCGCGTCGCGCCTTTAGCATTGCCTATATGGACGGGGCTTCGCGCTCGGTGCGCACGGGCGAAGGCTATCCGATGATTTTTGGCGCAGAGGCGCTGGTTCCGGCCTAGCCGGGCCAGCGCTGCGCGGAGACTGTGTAGCGGGCGACGGCGTCCTCGTCCAGTTCCACGCCCAAACCCGGGCCGGTGGGCACGATGGCGTAGCCGTCTTGGACCAGCGGCTCTTTGAGCAGGCTGTGTTCGTGGACGAAGTTGCCGCAGAGGTCGGAGCCAAAGGTGCAGTTGGGCGCGGCGGCCGAGGCGTGGAGGCGGAAAGCGTCGAAAATCCCCAGATCGACATTGGAGGCTTGCCACACGGGGATGTCCGCGCTTGCGGCGATGCGCGCCATGTCGAGAAAATCCCAATCCGAGGGGGCGACGTTGAAGGCATCAACCGCTTCGAGATGCACTGCGTCGATGATCTGGCGGGGGTTCTGGAAGTGTGGGGCGACGAGGACGCTGGTCTCTTCCTTAAGGTGGCGATATTCGCTGAGATCGGTTTTGGGAAAGGGATCTTCGAAGACCACGTCGAGTCCGTCGAGGCGGCGGGCTAGGTCGAGGGCGTTTTTGAGGTTGTAGAAGCGCTCGTTGGGGTCTAGGACTACCCGCAGGTGCGGCGCGACTTCGAGGGTGGCGCGGACCCGATCTTCCATGTTGGCATCTTCCCACTTGCACTTCATCTTGATGCCGTGGAAACCTAGTTCGGCGGCGCGTTGGGCTGCGCGGGCGGTATCTGCGGCGCTCATCCGACTGATCCAGTAGTCAACTAGCACTTTGTCCTGTAGCTTGCCGCCGAAAATGCGGCATAGCGGCCAGCCGATCATTTTGCCGATCAGGTCGAGGAGGGCGATGTCCCAGCCGCCGCCGCGCAGAGCGCGTGGCTCAAAGGTGTTGGGGTCTTTGCCGATTAGGTCGGGTGGCTGCTCTGCGCGGTCGCCGTAGTACGGGCCGCTCATGCCGAGGCCGGTTAGTCCTTGGTCGGTGTGGATTCTGAGGATGTCTTGACGCCGGGCCGAGAGTGGCTCGGGATAACTAGGATTAGGCTCGTCGTACTCGGGCGGGGGGAGGATGCCCGGGAGGAAGGGGACGCAACAGACGGTGCGTTCGAGGTGGGTAATCTGCATGGCGTTTAGTACAGGGCTTGGTAGAGTTTGCGCTGGTAGGAGGCTACCAGCGGATTGTCGCGGCCTAGCAGGTGGAAGACGGCGACCATGGCGTCCTTGGCGGCTTGGTCGCCGTTCGATTTTTTGCCCACGATGTGCAGCCATTCCTGCAACGCGGTTTCGTAGTCGCCTTCGGCGGCGGCGCAGCAGGCGAGTAGGTAGCGGGCCTCGTGGTCGTCTGGCTGACTGAGCACTCGCTGGGCGCAGGCGGCGCGGCCTCCAGCCTGCTGGCACTGGTGGGCAAACTCGATCTGGGTGAGCAGCGCTTGGGCTTGGGGGTATTCGGGGGTGTCGGTTTCGACGAGATTGACCAACTCCTGTACGGTTTCAAATCGGCCTTGCTGCAGGTGGATCTTCGCTAGGCCGAGGAGGGCGGGGCCGTCGGTGGGATTTTCCTCAAGCGCCTGCTCGTACTGGCGCGCGGCCGCGTCGAAGTCGCCGGTGGCAGCTAAGTCGTCGGCTTGGTCAATCTCTTGGGCTTCGGGGATGGGAGTGTCGGAGACCAAAGGGCGGAGAATGGCTTCGATTTGCTCTCTGGGTAGCGCGCCGGTGAATTCTTGGGCTAGCTGGCCGTTCTTGACGATTTTGACCGCGGGGATGCCTTGGACCCGAAAGGCCATGGCGAGCTGCTGGTTTTCATCGACGTTGATCTTGGCTAGGGCCACGCCGGGGCCAAGCGCCGTGACGACGTCTTCGAGGATGGGTCCTAAGGTCTTGCAAGGGCCGCACCAGGGGGCCCAAAAATCGACGACGATGACGCGCTCCTGCGAGCCTTGGAGGACTAGCTCTTCAAAGTTCTGCTCATCGACGTCGAATATCTGCGGTTGGGGTTGGATTTCCATGGCGTCCTTCCGGAGTGGAAAAGGGGTATATGTCGGTTTTCGTTAGGTGGCTGCTAAGGCGACGAGTGGGCAACCACGAGGGTTGCCCCTACTGGGCGCGGCCGCGGCCGGCGACTTCCCATTCTTCGACGACCTCGCCATTGCGGAGGGCGAAGAGGCGGTCGTGGAGGTTGGTGGTCATTCCGCCGTGTAGGGGGATAAAAGAGAGGATATCGCCTACGTTGACGGGATGGTCTGCGGCGGTGGTATCGACGTGGCCGTGCTCGACGGACATGCCTTTGAGAAAAAGCTCGGGCTGTTCGAGGCAGTAGCCATAAGGGGTCGGCGGGTAGCTGGTGAAGGCCTTCTGACCGGCATCGACGATGGCTTGTCCCGGGCGGGAGGTGCTGACTACGGTGACGACTAGGCGCAGCGGACAGCGAGTGGGGTCGAGGTCTTCGCGCTTGCCCACGCGGGTCATGCCCTCATAGGCGTACGAGCCGATGCGGGTCTCGGTGCAGCCGAGGGATTTGGAGATGGTTTCGCTGCCAGTGCCGCCGCCGCTGATGATGTGCAGCGGCAGGCCGCTTTTGTGTGCTCCTTCGCGTACTTCGTCGAGGAAGGAGCGGGCGCGCTCGCTGCTGGGATAGGTCATCACGCCGGTAAAGTCCAGCCCCGGTAGCTGGTCGATGTGCTGGGCCAGCGCAAGGGTGTCGGCGGGCGATTGGGTGCCGACGCGGCCGCCGCCGGTGTCCATTTCGACGATTGCGCGGATGCGGCAACCGGCGGCTGTGGCTGCTTGTGAAAGCCCGTCAACGGTGGCCGCGGAGTCCGACGCGACTGTTATGGTACTTTTGCCGCTTTGGATCAGGCGCGTCAGGCGGGCTAGCTTGGGCTGGCCGACGATATTGTAGGGAATCAAGATGTCTTGGATGCCTCCGTCGGCCATGGCCTCGGCCTCGCCTAACTTCTGGCTGACGATGCCAATGGCCCCCGCGGCGATTTGCATGCGCGCAATGGCTGGCGTCTTGTGGGTCTTGGTGTGGACGCGCAGGCCGATTTCGAGCTGGTCGCAGGCGCTTTGCAAGTCGCGGATGTTTTTTTCTAGTACGTCGAGATCGACGCAGAGGGCGGGGGTGTCAAGTTCGGTAAAGTGCATGGCGTTTAGACCTTTCCGATGAAAAGTTCCATGTATTGGGCGGCGATTTTTTTTTGAGCGTATTCGCGCTGGACGTAGGCGCGGCACTGGCGGCCTAGATCGGCGCGTTCCGTTGGGCTGAGCGCGAAGAAGCGGTGGATTTGTTCGACGAAGGCCGGGTAGTCCTCTGGGTCAACGAGAAATCCGCCTTCGCGCACGCTCTCGGTAAGGGCATCGACGGCAAAGGCCACGGCCGGGGTGCCGGCGTACATACATTCGAGTTGGGTCTGGCCGAAGCCTTCGACGTCGCCGGGTATGTGGATGTTGGGCATGAGGAAAAGATCGCAACTGGTGCGCAGCATGGCCAGCACGTCGTCGGGGACTGGCCCGAGCAGGACGACGCGGTCCTTTAGACTGGATTGACAAAGTGCCTGTAAGCGCGCGGTTTCGCTGGCGGGAGGGCCGCAGATCAAGAGGCGAATATCTGCGTCGAGCAGGGGCATACCTTTTGCCAAAAATTCGACCATGCCCTTGCGGGGGACCTGGCGGCCGAAAAGCAGCAGGATGCGGTCTTGGCCAAAGCGCAGCCCGTGTTCCTCCTCAAAGCGCGCTCTGACCGTCTCCAGCGCGTCTGATGTCAACTCCAATGGTTCGACCCCTAAGTAGATGATCTCCAACTTGGTCTCCGGAACGCCGCTTGCCGCGGTAATGCAGCGGCTGTTTTCGCTGATGACGACGACCTTGTCGCAGGCGCGGACTCCCCAGTGCATCAGTGCGCGCGCGAGGGGATTTTTGTAGGTCATTTCGAGGCCATAGACGGTGGTGATGAAGCGCGCTGGACCCAAAGGGCGCAACAGCGGAGCCAACGACGCGGAGACCCCGTCGGCGAAGTACACGGCATCGACGCGGCGAAAGAGCACAGCCCACAAGGCGACCACAAAGCAATAGGGGAGGAACCAGGCTAGGTGCAAAAGCGACTGGCGGCCCAGCGAGACGAGGCGGACTTGGGCTTGGTTGACCAGCCGGGTATAGAGCGCGTGACAGTGGGTCTGGATGCCGCCGATGGTGGGTGGGTAGCGGCGGGCGAGGAAGAGGATGCGGGGGGGATGGTTTGGCACAGGTGTGGTCACGGCTCGACGAGGATGCGGCCGGGATTTTCTTTGGTTACTTCGCCGACGAGGGCGGCAGCGTCTAGTTGGAGGGCGTGGAGGAGGGCCTCGGCCTCGGCTGCGGCTACGGCGATGAGCAGGCCGCCGGAGGTCTGGGCGTCGAAGAGGAGATTGGCGCGGGCCGGATCGACGCCGTCGGCGACGGTGACTTTGGATGCCAAGAAAAGCTGGTTGTCGCGGGAGCCGCCTTCGAGTCCTTTGGCGGCTAGCGCCAAGCTGTGCGCTAGGGCCGGAACTTGGGCCGCGTAAAAAATCATTCCCACTTGGCTGCCTTCGGCCATTTCCGCGGCGTGTCCTAAAAGGCCGAAACCGGTGATGTCGGTGCAGGCGTGGACGGCGAAGTCCGGCAGGATTTCGGCACCTGCCTTGTTGAGCGCAAGCATGGATTCC
>JAJEEZ010000009.1:0-3492 GCA_022820705.1 Candidatus Latescibacterota bacterium
TAATTCTGAAACCGGCATCAAAGCCGGCGCGGCGTAGCTGTTCGACCAGCACGGGGACGATGTCGTGGAGATTTGGATGCAGGTCGATGGTGATTTTGAACGGCGTGCCTTCCTTGGTCCAGATGCCTTTTTCTAACACCCAACCTCGGCGCTGCATGATCTCCGCGGTCTTGGCTGGGTCGTGTGTGCCGACTGGATAGCGGGCGAGCAAATCCTCGATCTGGTTTGTGAAACGGCGCAGGGGTGGGAAATCTGGAAAGGGGAGCAGGGAATAGGTTCCCGCACCTTGCCAGCCGACCTCGACGAGTTGCTGCCGGTCAATGGCGTAGTTGATCGCCCAGCGGATTTCCGCATCTGCAAACGGCGCTTCGAGATTGTTAAAGCCCAAGGCGATGGGCCACCAATCGAGGTAGCCGTAGGGAGGTTCGCGGCCGGTCCAAGTAGATACGTCGGGATTCTGGTCGAGAATGGTCTTGATATTGGACGGGCGCAGGTCCAGACAGGTGTCCATTTGGTTGCTGATCAGCAATTGCACCCTTTTGTCTTCGTCCATGTAGGGCAGATAGATCAGGCGTTCTACGCGAGGGAGTCGGCGAAAGCCTATCTCAGCCGCCCACCAGTCTCGCCGCAGATCCCAAATTCGCTGCTGAGACTCGGAACGGACGAGCCGGTAGGGGCCGCTGACTACGGGCCAGCCGCGTTGGAGATCTAGGTTGGCGAAGGTTTTCGCGTCTTCTCCCTCCCAGATGTGCTTGGGGACAATGGGGATGCCGTTGCCGAAATTGTTGGTCAAATACTCGAATACGAAGCGCGGATTCGGCGATTTTAGCGCGATTTTCGCCTGTAGGTCTTCTACGACGCTGGCCTCTGCAACCCATAGCTCCATATCGACCGAGGCGTTGAGGACGGGAGCGTTCTTTTTGAGCATGTCGATTGTGAATACCAAGTCGGCCGCCGTCCAAGGCGTGCCGTCGCTCCATTTTACTCCTTCTCTGAGGTGGATAGTTACTTCAGTGAAGTCGTCGTTGTACTCGTGGCCGGTGGCGATCCAAGGTATGAGGTTTTGTTCTTTGCCATAGGGGTTGTAGAAGTAGAGGGGTTCGTAGAGGAAGTTGTGGCCAGTGCTGGAGATGCTGCCGGGGAGAAATGGGTTGAAGGAATCGTAGTCCTGGATTTGGCCGGCGCAGGTGTTGGGCGGCGTGCAGTTCATTATGAGCGAGCGGTTGCGGGGGACGTCAGCTTCGTCGTTGACATCGCCGCCGCAGGCAAAGAGCAGACAGCAGGCGAGCAAGCCGCTCAGCACGCAGTTAAGCATGGTGGGCAAATCTCCATAGTGAAAGTTGACATGCACTATGCTATTAAATAGCTTGAACGGGCAAAAGGGCGCAGGGTATAACTCTTCAAAAAGGAGGTTTTAGTTGTTAGCAGAAAGAGCATATCTGACAAACGAAACAGCCAATTTAATCTCTAAAAGGAGGCTAACCATGAGAGTCTGTGCTGTTTTTGGCGTTTTGCTGTTGGCTACGAGCGTGTGCTTTGCGCACAGCAACGCCAATGGTTTTGGGTATTTCGCTTTGGAATGGCCCTCGGATGTGACGTATGTCGCCGATGGTGAGGACGGAGATTGGGCGTGGTACGATCCCAATTTTATCGTCACTCCCGACGAAATGGGCGAGGTCGTACAGCAGGTAATTCCCGACAAGAGCGATATCGATGTTTCCATCAGGACCGCTTGGACGCAGGCACCCGACAACCGCATCTATGGCTTTGTGCGGGTGACGGACGATTCGCTGCACGCGGCCGAAACGGATCCGGAAAACGGATGGTATGAGGACGACCTCGAAATTATTACCGACGGCGACCACAGCGGCGGTCCGTACCGCGATCCGAACCAAGTAAATGCGCAGCAGTGGACCATGCACGTGCAGGTGCCCGGCGGGTATTCGACGCCCTACGGCAACGGCACAACTTGGCTGCGCAAAGACGCCGATCCGGCCAAGCAGTGGGCCACGGCCTATATTGAGGCCGATGTCGGTCTCAGCCCGCCTGGCGCTACGCATGGATCGACTAATGTCACCTTAGGCTATGAGTTCGCCATGCCGCTGTGGGTCAATTTGGAAAACGACGAGGCCTCTACCGAACGCGTGGTCCTGCAGCCGGGAATGACCATTGGTCTCACCTATCAGCTCAACGAGGCCGATACAACGCCGGCTGAGGGTGCCGCCCGGACGCATCAGCTAGTCACCGGAGACGTCAACGGGGCACATAGAGATCAGGATTTCGCCTCTGACTTTACCCTACTGACCGTAGGTGAGTACACCCGGGGCAGCGATGCTGGCACTGCGGTCGAAGGCAGTACTTGGGGAAAAATCAAGGCTACTTTCGACGAGTAAAATTTCTCCATTTTATTTAGCAGCGGGGGAGGAGAGGTGTGATTATCTCTACTTCCCCGCTTTCGCGTTTTGTAGGACGTTTGGGAAGCGCTTTGCTATGAGTCTATGCTTGAGTGTCTTGGTGCTGTTGGTGCTGGTCGGTTGCGGTCGCTACTTCCCAGGACCAATCGAACCTGCGCCCGAAAATCGCCAGGAAGTCTATGCTTCGGTCGAGGACGACGGAACCATTATCGCCGTTTTCAACCGCCTCGAAGTTTCCCTGCGTCCCATGACGGACGAAGAGTTGAACCGGCAATTCGCCGAGTACTCTGTGGCGGGTGCCAATTCCAAGAATCCATATACCTTCGGCAACTGGAAGCCGCTGGGCGATACCTATACGCCGCCCAAGTACACTGTTTTTGCGGTTCAGATGAAAAACTACGAGTATCCCAAGGTGCATCTGGACCCCACTCGCATAACCCTCGTCTCCCAACAGGCTGGCCGCGAGTACGATCCGCTCAACAGAACGGACATCCTCGAATTCTATGCTTCCATGATTCCCGGATATGCGGGTAATGCCTACAGCGTCTTCCAAGAGCGCCGGGAGATTCTGACCCGCACCATGTATCCAGCCGAAGACGTTTTCAGCGGCCAAGAAGTCGAGGGGTATGTGGTGTTTCCCGCGTTACCCCACGATATCAATGAGTTTACCGTTCACCTCAGCGATGTGGCGATTCGCTTTGACTTTAGGCAGCAACCTGTCGAGACCATAGATCTGGCGTATCGCTTCCAGCGCGAGGTGTTCAGAGGATATCAGCCGCCGGCAGATTGGGCGCAAGAATGAGACTGCTGGCGGGCAGGCTCATTTTGTGCGGGGTATGTTGGCTGAGCGCGCCGCTCGGGGCACAGGTCGAAAGCTATCAGGTTGGTGGGGACGGGCTTTCTTGGGATTCTCAAGCTGCGGTTGCCGGAGGAGTAGATTTGCAAGACCCGGCTCTGATTCGTCCCATCGGTTTGGCAGAAACCGACAATATTCTCCGTTCGCTCGATTGGAGCGACTCGCCTACCTTGGACTTTGTCGCCGAAGGCCGTGCCCATATCTGGGACAACGCTGCCATTG
>JAJEEZ010000290.1:0-4513 GCA_022820705.1 Candidatus Latescibacterota bacterium
GACAGGGACACGCTGGTTGCCGACGGGGAATTTGCGCCGCCGCCGTACTTTTTTGACTTGGTAGAACAGGGATTTATCGACGTGGTACAGCACGATTTTCGCGCCATGGGGCTGACGTGGTGGCGGAGCACGTCGGCGCGGCTAGAGCAGTGGAACGCGCTCTGTGCCCCCCACTGTTGGGGGTCGTATGTCGAGCGCTTTCACCACGCCCATTTTGCCGCTTCCATCCCCAACTTCTGCCTGCTCGAAGCCGCACCGGCTGCCATGCCTGGATTGATCACCGATGGCTGGCGACTCGCCGACTCCATCCTGCACGTACCCGACACGCCCGGCGCAGGTCTCGACATCGATCCGCGCATCTTCGCGCAGGGAATGGAGGATCGCGAGGGGTTTAGGGTGGTGCTTTGAGCGTTAAAAGTTAAAGAATAGGGAGGCGAAAATCGCAGTTATGCATATCTTTAATACAATCCCCTTGATCCCCTGCCTTTCTGTCCAAAAGACGCTGTAAATGAGGAGGAGTGTGCGATGACAGACGATCTTCACACCAACCCATTTGAGAAGATCGACACCAATCAGGTCGCCGAAGAGCTGCATATCGTAGAAGATAGCCAGCGGAACGCGAGGCGGGGACGGCCGGCATTAGACAGTGCGGAAGACGACCTCGATCCTACAGAACGCAAGGTTATCGGGCTGATTGAGGGTGCTCAGGCCCGGGCCCAGCAGACGTGCGAGAGCGAGCTAAAGGCGTACAGAGAGCGTCTGGTCGCGCTAGATTTTCGGGAGCAATTAAGTTCCATTGATATTGAAACGGCCAAGCAACGCGCGGAGTTCGATCAGCACGTCGATAAAGCCATAGTGGAGTTGAGTAGAGAGCAGCAGGGTCTGCGCAGAAAAAAAGAGGACATGCAGCAGTTTAAGGAACAAAATGGCCTCAGCCGCGAGCCGCAGCCCCGCAACTGGGACGATAAGATATTTAACATCGGCATCATCGCCGTACTCTTTCTCATTGAGACATTTGGCAATGCCTCCTTTTTGGCAAAGGGCAACGAGTTTGGGCTGTTCGGCGCGTACACGGAGGCGGTTGTCATCTCGTTTGTCAATCTCGGTCTCGCCTTTTTGCTCGGCATCCTCGTCACCAATTTCAATCACATCCACTGGGGCAGACGGTCCGTGGGCATTATCAGCGCCGCAGTGTTTATAGTCTTTGCGTTATTTTTTAACCTAATGGTGGCGCACTATCGGGAAACAACGGGCACAGTGCTCGACGAAGGGGGCAAACTCGCCATTGCCGCTTTTGGCGAGAATCCATTGGGTCTAGGGGACTTCCAATCGTGGATTCTGTTCTTCATGGGATTCCTCTTTGCGATTATTAGCTTTATCGATGGCATCCTGTGGGATGATCGCTATCCGGGTTACGCAAAGTCCGCGCGCGTATTCGCGGAGGCCGACGACGCATACAACGAATTCTATCAGGCCTGCCTAAAGGGATTGAAGAAAACATCGGATGAGGCGGTGCAGGCGTTGGAGAACATCAAGCAAAACATTCTGCTCGCTGGACGACAACACGATTCTATCATCGACGACCATCGCCGCCTTATCAAATCGTTCGACGACCATCTAGAGCACCTAGAGCACGCGGGAAACCACTTGCTCCAGCTCTATCGGGATACCAACCGGGCGATGCGAGACGGCGAAGCGCCAGAGCGATTCAAGAAGCCTTGGAGCATAGTGAAAACGCCAGTAGATACCAGCTTGCCGAAGGCCATGCTGACGCGCGAGGAGATCTTGAAGATTACCAGCGCGGCGGAGATAAAAATTGATAATGGCGTGAATGAACTGCACAATCAGTACGATATGGGCAGCGAGGAATTGAGACCGTTGGCTCCGCATCGGAGGCAGCCGGATAGCCCGAGGGGCGATCAGGAAGAGAGTTAATGAGTGTAGGTAAGCTATCGAATAAAACGATAGCAGGCGGTGCGATGATCGCGGGGGTCATCGCGATCTTGCTCGTTGTTGTGGTGCTAAAGCCGCCTTCAGTCGAGCGCGATCCAAAGACCCTGTGCTGGTCGGAGGGCCCCTCGGCGATTACGGCGATCCTGCTCGATCGCACGGATTCGTTCATGCCCACTACCAAATCCGATCTGGAGACGCGGATCTGGAACCTGCTCGACGAGATTGAGGAAAATCACGAGATCAGTCTTTTTGCGGTGGACCCTACGCATGGCGGGGCCCTCGACCCGATTATCAAGGTTTGTAGCCCCGGCGACCCGAAAAACGTTGATCATCTCACGCAATCCGAAGCGATCATTCGGCGCAACTGGCAGCAGAAATTTCGCGCTCCTTTAGAAGAGGAACTTAGAAAGCTGCTCACGAATAAAGAGGCCAAATCGTCGCCGATCATGGAGTCGGTGCAATCGGTTGCCATAACGCATTTTCAGAGCACCAAGCGGCGCGACGTGCCGCGGCGTCTCATCGTCGTTTCAGATCTACTGCAGAACAGCGACGCGATTTCATTCTACAAGGATCAGCCGGATTTCCAGCGCTTCCACGGCAGTCCCCAAGCCCGAGGGCTAAACCCTGATCTGCGGGGCGTCGAGATCGAGCTATGGCTCATTCAGCGGAAGCAACGGCAGCAGGGAGACGGGGAAGCCGTGTTGCAATTTTTCCGCTCTTGGCTGGCGGAACACGGAGGCCAAGTTCGCTCGTCCGTGCGAACTTCGGGGATAAACGACTGACGCACCTAGGGCGGATGCCTGCCGTCCGCTCAGCGTTCCAACCACCTCGGCAAGCGAATTTCCGCAGACTGGTGCCAGGCCGTCAGGTAAAGCGAGGCCGTAAAGCGCACGGAGGTGCGGGCCAAATCTAAGGTCAAGGCGCGCACGCGGGCGTCTTTTTCGTCTTCCCAATGGCCCCATAGCGCGTACACTTCATCTACCCGCCAGTTGCTTTTTTTGATCTGGCCAGTGATGGCCTTCATCAGCGAATCAAAGGCTGCAACGTCCTGCTCGGCTGCCAACTCCTCGGGCGCAAAGCCGAGCCGCTCCACCGATGAATCCACCTGTTCGTGGATGCCCTTGCCCATAACTGTGCCGTCCGCTTGCTTCTTGCCGTCGAAGTCTAGGGTCGTGTGCAGGGGCTGGCAGATGTCTTGGGCATAGTGGGCGAGAATGCCCGCATAGACGAAGCACTTCTGCTGAATCGCCTCGTTCTCCGGCCACTGGCGATGCTCGGCAAAGGCCACGGCTAGCCGCTCGGTCCACTCGGCGATGGCGTAGGGAGCCATGCCGACGCGTGGCGGGTCCAGTTGTAGCTCGAAGCACAGGGCGATAAAGTCAAATCGCTTCGCCGGAATTGCGCGTCCCTTAAGGTATTCTAGATCGAAATAGTGCTCTCCGTGTTCGGCGTGGCTCAGCAAGGGGGTGCGGCGATTCTTAAACAGATCTGGGTCGAAGACCACATGGCTGGCTATGTTGCCCCCTTGGCGGAAGAAAGCTGGCATTTCCTCCGGCAGGGCCAGCACGGTTCCCTCGGTCAGAATCCCGTGTCCATCCCCCCACCAAGCCTGGGCTGGAACCGCTATCAAGCTGGCGACGACTGCAATCCATGTTGCGCGGATCGTTCGCATTGGTTTGCATCCTTTCTTTGTGCAAATTACATGTAAGTGTCCAACAACTCTCAACCGCGAGGATCCCATGAAACTCTCGCTCTCGGTCCGCGTGGCCGAAAAATTCCACGCCAAGCGCGAAGCCAATATGACGCTCGAACAATTGGCTGCCCTCGCCACCGACCACGGGTATAGCGGGCTGTGTATGCGCGCCTCGCAGGTGGGCGTCCATAGCTCGCCAGAGACGGTTGCCGCTGCGCGCGCGCTGCTCGACCGCTACTCGCTGGCCGTCTCCATGCTCACCGGCGACTTCCCCATCCCCGAAAATTCCGATCAAGGGCCGGATGCCCTCCGCAATATAACGCCCTATCTCGATCTCGCCGAACAGCTCGGTGCTCCACTGCTGCGCGTCTGCCTAAAGACGGACGAAGATATCGCTTGGGCGCGCCGTGCCGCCGACGAAGCTGCCGAACGCGATCTGCGCCTAGCGCACCAGTGCCACACTCGCAGTCTCTTCGAGGAAATCGACCGCTCGCTGCAAGTTTTGGCGAGCATTGGCCGCGCCAATTTCGGCCTGATCTACGAACCGGCGAACCTGGAGCTATGCGGCCAACTTTATGGGCTGGATGCCATCCGCCGCTTCGCGCCGCACCTATTCAATGTGTATCTGCAAAATCACGTTTTGACCGCCGATGGTCCAGACGCGCTTGAGACGTGGTGCCGCGGCGAGGTGCGGTTCCGCCAGATTCCCTTGTGGGAAGAAGGGGGCATTGGCTTCCCACCGCTGATTGACGCGCTGCAAGCGGTTGGCTACGAGGGCTATGTAACGGTTCATCAGGCCTCGGCCGATTTGGGCACAGAAGCCGCGGTCCGCGAGAGCGCCCGCTATCTCAAGCGGCTGTTGGCGAC
>JAJEEZ010000398.1:0-9504 GCA_022820705.1 Candidatus Latescibacterota bacterium
TATGATCAGGCTGACTCAAATAACCTCAGAGCAGTTGGAGTGGTACAAAGAAAAAACTGGGGGCTTCTATGGAATGGATTTCAATTTTGGAGGACCGTCGGGATTTTTTGGCTTCTATGGCGAGTTTGATATCTCCAGCGAAGGTCAGGTTGACTTGGCAAACCTCCTAGTAGCCCATTCCTGCGAACGCGAGCAGGAGGAGATGATTGTCGAGATTAGTGCTATGCGACAGACGATCATGGATGGTCTATGGTCTGTTACATTGCGCCAAGAAAATCGACTCGAAGCTGTCTGGGAGGAGTTTAAGTTGGAGTTTTTCTCCCAACCAACACGCGATGGAACGGTCGCAACTCATTTGTTACTCTCACACGACGATCCCGCCATTTTTAGAGAGCCTTACTTCAATGATTACTTTGAACTGCGGTCTGACCGTGCCCGCAAGAAGTCTGAACTGCAAGATCCGGGGGGTTACTACCCCGTAAGTCCGAAGCAAGCCCCTGAACGGGCTGAGGCTGTTGACGTGGCGGAACTTGCGCGTCGCATTCAGGGTGAGCCACTGGTGGCGTTTACGGGCGCTGGGTTATCGACCGCGGCAGGTATTCCCACGTTTGACGGAAAAGGTGGACTGCAGGAGCAATTTCCCATCGACAATTACCGTTTCCCCGGTGCTGTTGCCGATTGGATAATACACCGACCTCGTGAGACGGCTCTGGTACTGGGAACATTCTATACCCGCTTTATGACAGCCAGCCCCACCGAAGCCCATGCGGCTCTTGCACAATTGGAAAAACACGGGATACTGAAGCACATCATTACGGGCAATTTTGACGGGCTACACGAATGGGCCGGTAGCCAAAAAGTGCATATAAATGAACCCAAGTACTTTAAAGGCTCAAACGAGGGCTGGGGTTGGATTGAGGAAGGTCAGGTAGCTTTGGTTGCAGGCGTCTCAATGGATGCAAATAACGGCCTACTGGACTATGCCCGTGATAACGCCCTCCAAATCGTCGTTGTGGCTCCAGAACGACCGGACTTCATGCATGCACAGGACTGGTTTGTCGAGGGTCTTGCTGAGTATGTATTGTCTGAACTGACAATACTGCTCACCACCTGATCATGCGCTTCCCTCGACTTGGCGCGCCATCTGCGCCATATAGGCGGCTCGACCTATGAGGTCTTTCTTGTAGTTCCAGCGCGTCTTTTCCGGGTACATCACTAGGGAGCGATCTGCCAAGGGCAGGGACACTTGGACGCTGCCCTGCCGGTGCGATTGGCGCAGGGCTATGGCCAACTCGAGGGCATGGCGCAAATCGTCGCCGCTGGTGATTGCCAAGTCTCCGCCTTCTTCCAAGACGCGGACGATATCCTCGACAATGGCCCGCATCACCGGCCCGGGATCCTGCCAGCCCTCGTCGTCATACCCTCTCTCCTCCTCGGTGTATTGCTCGAACACCCCTTCCTCCTCGACCAAAGGAGCCCCTCGACCGCTGTGCTTGAACAGGCGCAAACCTAGGCCCGTATTGTTCCAATTGCAGATCAGCCCCTCGCTGCCCACCACCTCGATGCCGCGCCAAGTTGGGCCCGGGAAGCTACTGAAGCACTCTATGCCATTGCCAAAGCGAATGTACCCGCCCACTCCGCCGAAACCAGTGGCTCCTTCCTCGTAGGGTTCCTCGTAATCGCTGTGGGGGTCGCCTCCGACCCGGCCGACGACCCACTCCGCCGGTGCCTTGGCGGCGAACTTGCGCGTCAGGTTCAAACCGTGGCAGCCTCCTTGGCCGTTGCCGCCGTACAGATTGATGCGCTGCACTTGGCCAAGCGCCCCCCCTGCGGCCAACTCGTAGGCCCGGCGGTAGTCTGGATGGCTCGACACCATGACGCCCGAGGCCAGGTACACGCTCCGCTGCTGGCAGCTCTCCACCATGCGGTCAGCTTCGGACAGCCGGGCCGTCAGCGGTTTTTCGCAAAAGATGGCCTTGACCCCGGCCTCGGCTGCGGCCACCACTGCTCCGGCGTTGGCTCTCACCGGCAGCACTGGCATGGCGATATCGATCGCCTCGCGTGCCAGCATTTCCTCGTAGGCGGTGTAGCCGGGCACCCCGAATCGGCGGCAACCCAACGCCAGATTTTCTGCATCCGTATCGGCAATGGCCACCACCTTGCACAAGGGATGCACATCAAAGGCCCGGGCCCGGCTGGTGCCAGCCCGTCCGCAGCCAATGACGCCGACCCGGTATTTGGTTTCTCGTTTTTCTCGCATGGCGATCCTTCCCAGCTATTGGATTACTTGGGGAAATAGGGCAGTTCGAGACCGGATATGTGCTGCAGGATGCGAATTACCTGGGCGCTGTAGCCGTATTCGTTAGAGTGTCCCCTGCGGAGGCTCTGGACACGGCCTCCTGAACCGCCGCGCTGGTGAAGCCCCCACCTGCAGGCTCTCGGCGGGAGCCGCGAGGGCTGGCAGAAGGGCCACTAGCCACGCACGGACGGCGACTGTCTTTACCTTGATCTTCGCGTTCCTCGTCTCCATCGCTCGCCTACCTTCCCTGAAAGCCCGTTGTAGGAATGTCGCATATGGCCCTTATTAGGACAATTGATATAAGAAGCCACAACATCGCCATCCAAGAGTAGCGGGATAAACGAATATGGCGCGGCAAAAAAAGAAAACCACTAAAAAGCAAAAGCCCTCTGACCCGTTCTCGAAACTCACTTGGGAAGACCTAGAAGAATGGGCGGGCAACGTCATCGTCGGACGAGGACGCCCCTATCAGAGAAAAGGAGCGGTTGAAAACTTGGGACGCACTGAGGGCGGGACGTTGGCAGCTTGGGTGAGAGGAACGCGGCGCTATGCCACCCGGGTTCGCCTTACCGAGAGGAACGGCTTGGAATCCGCCTGCACCTGTCCCTATTGGGACACCTGCAAGCACGCGGTGGCAGTGGTACTGGAATACTTGGAATGCCTCAAGACCGATAGCGCTATTGGCGAAATTGACGAGGACGATCCGCGCTTGTTGAAACTAGAAGCGATAGTGGACGAGGAGGGAGAGGAGGAAGAAAACGTCAAGGCGCGTTCCGGGCGCTCAAAATCCAAGAAATCCAAAGCGGCTTCCCTGCGTCCGTACCTCGAGGAGCAGACCAAAGCCGAACTCGTAGCGCTGGTGATTGAACTCGCGGACGCGCACGACGCGGTGCGCCAATTACTCGCCGACCGCCGCAATTTGGCTTCCGGGCAGACGCAAAAAATTCTCCAGATGATCCGCCGCGAGATCCATGCCTTAGAAGAGTCGTTATGGGACGAATACAACGACCGAGACCCTGCGGCCAACGTAGGTCGCCTCAAGGCGGCGCTCAAAGGGTTGGTCGCAGCCGGACAGGCCGACGCGGTCGTGCGACTAGGGCCGGAGTTGCTGGACGCGGGCAGCCGGGCACTTGAGCACGATCACGAAGGCGACTCCGACGCAGCGTTCGCCGACTGCCTCGATGTCCTTTTTCAGGCCCTAGATACGGCTCCCCTGTCGCCAGCGGACCAGATAGAATGGGCCATAGATATGGAGCAGGCCGACGGGTACAGTCTGTGCGCCGCTGGCTTGAAACGCCTGTGGAAGAAAGGCTACGCCAAAAGCGATTGGTCCGCGGTGTGCGACCGGCTAGCGCAGCGTCTCGAAGCCATTGAGCCCGTTGCGGAAGAGGATGCCTTTTTGCCTAACTTCAAACGGAGCCAAATGGCCGACTGGCTGACGCGCGCCTTGGAAAAGGCTGGTCGCCAAGACGAGATTATCCCGCTGTGGGAGCGCGAAGCGCCCATCACCAACACTTATGCTCACTTGGTGGACCTCCTGATGGCCAAACGCCGCTGGGAAGAGGCCCGGTACTGGTGCCGTCAGGGGATGGAGGCGACTGCCCCTATCTATCCGGGCATTGAAGCGGCCCTGCATAAGCAGCTACAGACGATTAATCGACGCAGTGGCAATCCGCTCGCTGGGTTGGCTCTTCAGGCCGAGGAGTTTTTTGCCAATCCTGGCCTGCACGGCTTCCAAGCTCTGTGCAAAGCCGCCCACAAGGCGTGCGTCGGCAAGGGCGTCGAGGCTTGGGCGCGGCACTATCTGGAAACCGGTCGGCGACCCGGCGTCGGTCGGAAACGCAAGAGCGATCCGAAGATCGCTTGGCCTCTGCCGTCCCCTGAAGTCGAAGTACCCAACATTGAGGCAACAGAGGCACCGATGACTGGGATACTAATCGAGTTGGCTATTGCCGAGAAGAAGCCGGATGAGGTGCTCAAGTGGTACGACTATGCCGGCCGCAGAAGGGGTGGATTGAGGTTGTATGACTTTATCGTCAACCCCACCGAGGTGGCCGAGGCCATCAAGTCGGCCCACCCGGAGCGGGCGCTAGACATTTGGCGGGAAACCGCCGAGGAGCAGATCGCCCGGGTCAGTACGAGTGGGTACGAGGCAGCGATTCCCTATCTGCGGAAAATGAAAAATGCGCTCACTCGGGCCGGTCGCAAGCAGGAATGGGAAGCGTATCTAACTTCCTTGAGAGAGCAAAACCACCGTCGGCCGCGGTGTCTGGAGGTACTGGATCGGCTGAAAGGTGGGCGTCGGCGAATTATCGACGCGTAGTTCTATTGGCAACTTTTGCGGAGGATTATCCATGTCCACTACCTATTGCCCCCACTGCCGCCGCGTTACCAACACGCGCATTGTCCTTGCGCCGCCACGCCGCACGTCCAAAGGGAAGGAACCGGGCCTGCGGGTTCTCCATTGTGCCCTTTGCACATGGTTTCATCCGCAGCGAGGAAGTGCCCCGCGCCGAAGAGAAGGATAGCGTACTGTAGCTGCGGCGGATGGACGAAACCTGATCATAGGGGTTGTTATGGAACCGACCTATTTAGCCTCATTTCTCCCAGTCTTTTTCGGCCTAGCCATCGCCCTGATCGTCCTGTATTCCGCACGGACCGAAGAAAAGAATAGCGAACGGCTGGAGCAGCTAGCTGATCGGCTGCGCCAACTCTACAAACGCGCCGGTCAGCCAGCCTTGCGGGTACGCCGTCCCAGACGACTCCACTTTGAGATGCATCAGGCTCTCCGAGAGTTGGAAAAGAGCCTCAAGACCTTGGAGCGTCATCACCAAGTCCATAGCCGTCGGCTGAACTCTCCCCGGATGTTCATCGACGACCCCAAGCCCGTTCTCGACAATATGGATCAACGCATCTCGCGGCTGGAAGAAATCGACGTGAAATAGAGGAATCCAGTTGTGTGCCCCGTTGTGGTCGAGGGTGCAGTCCAACGCTTCTACGACCTTCTGGGGCGTTCGCGCATTGAATCCATCTGCTATGAATACATCCACAACTTGACAGCCCATGAAAAATGTATATGTTGTCGTCAAATTACTGTGAAAAATGACGACAACATAGTCGAATGACGATTCCGCGTATATTTGAAGCCCCTAAAAAAAGCTTCTTTCTCTTAGGACCGCGCGGCGTTGGCAAAAGCACCTATTTGCGAATCGCTTTTCCCGATGCGCACGTCATCAATTTGCTCGCCGAGGATACGTACCAACGCCTGCTTGCAAATCCAGGGCTCCTGGCGGCTGAACTGCGGGCTGTGCCCAGTGACCGCTGGGTGGTTTTAGACGAAGTGCAGAGACTGCCCGCGCTGCTCAATGAAGTACACCGTTTTATCGAAGAAAAGGGGCTGCGCTTTGTCTTGTGCGGGTCCAGCGCAAGAAAGCTCAAACAGGCAGGTGTCAACCTGCTCGCAGGGCGTGCCCTGTACCGCGCAATGCACCCCTTTATTCCCGAGGAGTTGGGGGAGCGATTTGCGCTCGACGACGCCTTGCAACACGGCTTGCTGCCCATTGTATGGGACTCAGAGGACAGGGCCGAGACGCTCATTGCTTATACGCAGATGTATCTCAAAGAAGAGATTCAAGCTGAAGCCCTAGTGCGCAACTTGCCGGGATTCGCGCGCTTTCTGCCCGTTGCGGCGCTCTTTCACGGTCAGACCCTAAACGTGACCAACATTGCCAGAGAAGCCCAGGTTGCCCGCACGACGGTGACGGGTTATCTGGAGATCCTAGAGGAAACGCTCCTCTGCTTTCAGCTTCCTGCCTATGAGACCCAATTGCGCGTGCGCGAACGCAAATTGCCCAAATGGTATTGGTGTGACCCCGGTATTGTGCGAGCCATGAAAAAGGTCACGACGCCTCCAACACCAGAGGAACGCGGTGTCCTATTTGAAGGGTTGATTGCACAGTTGATTCGGTCGTACACAGACTATCGCAATCTGTGTGATGAATGCTTCTATTGGGGAACCGTTGCGCAAACCCAAACCGAGGTCGATTTCTTGCTTAAACGCGGGGGAGAATTTGTCGCCATTGAGGTCAAGTCCGGCGGCACCTTTGCCGAATCTTGGTGCAAAGGATTGAGAGTGCTAGCCGACTTAGAGGGGCTGTGCCGACGCATGGTCGTCTATCCCGCAGGGCCTGAGTTACAAACGGCAGATGGCATTGAGATTCTGCCATTATCGCAATTTTCCAATCTGTTGGCCGCTGATGCTCTGTGGCCATAAGCACCCTCGCGAAACGGAAATCAGTGCCTACACCGTCAACGACTTCCCTCATTCTCTTAACGGGCGCAACCGGCTACATCGGCGGGCGGCTGTTGCACGTGTTGGAAAATGCCGGGCATCGGGTGCGCTGTGTGACTCGGCGTCCCGAGGCACTCCAATTTTGCGTTGCGCCAACGACGGAAGTAGTCAGCGGCAACGTCCTCGACCGTGAAAGCCTAACAGGGACTATGGACGGCGTCGAGGTTGCCTACTACATGGTTCATTCCATGGGTTCAAAGGGCGATTTTGAGGAACAGGATCGCCGGGCCGCGCACAACTTTGGCGCAGAGGCGCGGCGCGCCGGTGTCGGGCGGATTATCTATCTCGGCGGTCTCGGCGCAACGAGCGAGGGACTGTCCCCGCATCTTAGAAGCCGGCAGGAAGTCGCTGAGGTCTTGCGCGCATCGGGGGTGCTGGTCGTCGAGTTCCGCGCCTCTATTGTCATTGGTTCTGGCAGTCTGTCGTTTGAGATGATTCGCTCGCTGGTGGAGCGGCTTCCCGTGATGGTCACTCCGCGTTGGGTAAACGTCACGGCACAGCCGATAGCGATTGACGATCTGCTGCAATATCTCTCGGCTGCACTCGATCTAAAAACCGATGACCATGCGATCTTTGAAATCGGTGGTCCTGATGCGGTTTCTTATGGCGACCTGATGCGGGAGTACGCGCGGCAGCGTGGGCTCAAGCGGCTGATGATTCCCGTGCCGTTGTTGACGCCGCGCCTCTCTAGCCTCTGGCTCGGTCTAGTGACGCCCTTATACGCCCGAATTGGGCGGAAGCTGATCGACAGCATTCGCCATCCGACGGTCGTCCGCGACAACGCCGCTCGGCAAACCTTTCCGCACATTCGGCCCCAAGGGGTGCGCGAGGCCATCGCCAGTGCGCTTGGCAACGAAGACCGCGAATGCGCCGCAACGCACTGGGCCGATGCGTATCAACGGAAGTCACGCGACGCATGAAGTTGTTGTAGCGAAGGTCCGCGAAGAGAAAGCGGCGGTGAGGAGAATTCTTTATGACGACGAAAATCAACCAAACGACCCTCGCGCTCGTGCGCGGGGATATTACAAGGGAACGCGTCGATGCGATTGCCAACGCTGCCAACGAGCGGCTCATGGGCGGCGGTGGCGTCGATGGTGCCATTCACCGCGCTGGGGGACCGACTATCGCGGTGGAATGCAGCGCAATTCGCGCCAAGCAGGGCGGTTGTCCCACGGGTCAAGCTGTTATCACGACGGGTGGCAATCTTCCCGCGAAGCACGTCATCCACACTGTGGGGCCGATCTGGCGGGGTGGAGACGCTGGTGAACCTGAACTTCTTGCTAGCTGCTATCGGGAAAGTTTACGACTCGCAGTGGAACACGGTATCAAGACGATTGCATTTCCATCCATTAGCACCGGTGTGTATGGCTATCCAGTCGCGCAAGCCGCGGTTGTCGCACTCAATGCGGTAAAGCAGTTCCTCGAAGCGCACGACTGTCTCGATGAGGTGCGTTTCGTCCTCTTCGATGATGCGACGTACGGCGCTTACGAGAATGCTCTTGCGGACATGGGAGTGTAACGTTAGCTCGTCGGACGGACGCGGGGACCGTTCAGCAGTCGGCCCAGCCAAGTGTAGCGGACGAGAAATTGGTAGATCAGCAATAGAAGGCCGGTGACTGCGAGCAAGACTAGGAAGTACTTTACCCCTGAAGCAATCGGCCAATCGCGCACGGCCAATTGAGCGCCAATGATCAGCGGTACGTGCGCCACGTACAGCCAGTACGACGAATCCGACATGTAGCGAATGGTGTTGTTTTTGCGGGTGCAGAGTTTGCGGAACAAGCCGATGAACCCAAAGGTCATCATCCAGGCGTAGATTACCTGCAATGCCACCGCTGCTGTCCGGGCCGTGGCCGGATCGAATATCTCCTGGCGAAATCCAAATGCACCCGTTGAAAATTCGAGCCCGAGCGGGAAGACGATGAATAGCCCCACAGGAAGCGCCAACCACCACCATTTTCCGACCCGGCCGTCTGGGTCGTCGCAGTCGAAATACAGAGCGCCAAATAAGAAAAAGAGGGCGTAGTAAAATAATATGTGCGGCATGGGTAGAAGGCCCAAGGAGGTGTCTGGGCCAAAACTGGGTAAGACCAGTCCCATGAGCGACTGTGGGATCATGGTCAGAGGGATCAAATAGAGAAATCGAATGGGTGAAAGAACCAGCCACTTGGGCGGTCCCTGCCATTGCCGCCAATCGGCGAGGTGGGCGTAGAGTGCGAAGACGAGGACCAACCAGCAGAGGAACCACAAAAACCAAAGGTGGTTAAAAAGCGGCACAGCAAAGATCGGCGACGCCATCGCTTTGAGGAACTCGGCCGATTCCTCCCTTGACTTGTTGGTTTTTTCTTGACCTTCGCCAGTGGGGGATTGTTTGAAAAATCCGGCGATTTCAACGCGACCGTCCTCAACTTGTCGCGCATCGAGTTCGATCTGCAACAAGCCCGCCAAATACCGCGTCAGTTCCCAGTCCACCTCCAAAGCCGCCCGAGGCGTATCGCCGTTGTTGTTTTTTGCCTCGGGGTCTGCTCCGTACTGAAGCAGCAATTTGGCGACTTCCACTTGTCCCAAGAACGCGGCCGCGTGCAAGGGTGTCCCGCCATCCTTGGTGCGGCCATTGACCGCGGCCCCGTTTTGCAGCAGCCAATCGACGACTTCAAGCTGGCCGACCAGCGCGGCCCATACTAGGGGAGTTTGCCCGAAGGCCGGATCGATGCCATTGATATTGGCTCCGCCTTGCAGGTGCCGTTCAATAGCGGCGAGGTCCCCGTTCTTGGCTGCGTTCCAGATAGTGTCTTCTTCGGCCTTGGCTGCGTTGGCTTCTAATCCAGATGCAATGGCCCAGCCGCTGATCCAG
>JAJEEZ010000427.1:0-3854 GCA_022820705.1 Candidatus Latescibacterota bacterium
TATCTGCTGATTCACGAGAGTAAAATTTCCAACCTCAAGGACCTGCTGCCCTTGCTCGAAAAGGTCAGCAAGGCCGGCAAGCCCCTGTTGGTCATCGCCGAGGACGTGGAAGGCGAAGCCCTCGCTACGCTGGTGGTCAACAAAATTCGCGGCACCCTGCAGGTGGCTGCGGTCAAGGCCCCTGGCTACGGCGACCGTCGCAAGGCCATGCTCCAAGACATCGCCACCCTCACTGGCGGCACCGTGATCACCGAAGACTTGGGCATCAATCTCGAAAGCGTCCAGCTAACCGACCTCGGTCAAGCCAAGCGCATCGCCATCGACAAGGACAACACCACCATCGTCGAGGGCGAGGGCAAGACCGCTGACATCAAGGGCCGGGTCGAACAAATCCGCAACCAGATCGACGAGACCACCTCGGACTACGACCGCGAGAAGTTGCAGGAGCGGCTGGCCAAGCTGGCCGGCGGCGTAGCCGTCATTGCGGTTGGCGCACCCACCGAGACCGAGATGAAGGAGAAGAAGGCCCGCGTCGAGGACGCGCTGCACGCGACTCGCGCCGCGGTCGAGGAAGGCATCGTGCCCGGGGGCGGCGTCGCCCTTGTGCGCTCCATCGCCGCGCTGGACTCTGTCTCTGGCGAGACCGAGGGCGAGACCACCGGCGTCCGTATCGTGCGGCGCGCCCTAGAGGAACCAATGCGTCAGATCGCCGACAACGCCGGGCACGAAGGCGCGGTCATCGTCGCGGAAGTCGCCAGCCAAGAGGGCGCGTACGGATTCAACGCCCAAAGCGAAGAATACGGCGACCTCGTGTCCATGGGCGTCATCGACCCGACTAAGGTCGTGCGCACCGCACTCAGCAATGCCGCTAGCATCGCCACCCTCTTGCTGACCACCGACGCCTTGGTGGCCGAAGAGCCGGAAGAGGAAGAAGAAGCGAGCGGTCACGGCCACGCGCACCCGCACTAAGGGACGCTTGGCACACATGTAAAAGCGGGCGGGGTGTTTCATCCCGCCCGCTTTCTTTTTATTTACTGATGTTGCGTAGGGGCGGTTCGCGAACCGCCCCTACCGTTTCCCTAAGGACCTACACATGCCCACCCTATACCAACGCCTCGGCCTGCGCCCTTTCATCAACGCCCGAGGCACCATCACCACACTTGGCGGCTCCATCATGCCCGCGCCCGTAGTCGAGGCCATGGCCGAAGCATCGCGCCAATTTGTCCACCTCAACGAGCTGCACGAAAAAGCCGGCGCCCGCATCGCCGCGCTCACCGGCGCAGAAGCGGCCTTTGTATCCTCAGGCGCGGCCGGCGGCATGCTCTTGGCCGGTGCAGCCTGCCTGACCGGCACTGACACCCGCGCCATTGCCCAGCTTCCCGATGTTGGAGATCGGCCCAACCAGTTCGTCATCAGCTTGGTCGATTCGCATTACTACATCCACCAAGGCTTTCGCCTCAGCGGCGGCGAACTGGTCAAAGTGGGGACCACAGAGGCCGTGACGCTCGACGATTACGTCGCCGGTATCGGCCCCAAGACCGCGGCCGTAGTGTACTTCCTCGGCAGCCAGCCCCTGTCCGAACTGCCCGCGCTCGTCGCCGCTGCCCACGAGCGCAATGTGCCAGTCATCGTCGATGCGGCCGCGCAATTGCCGCCGCGCTCCAACCTGAGTGACCTGCCAGCTATGGGCTGCGATCTATCCGTCTTCAGCGGCGGCAAGGGCCTGTTTGGGCCGCAGTCATCGGGCCTGATCTTGGGGCGCAAAGACCTGATTGCCGCGTGCCACCTCAACTCCAACCCGCACTCGGCCATCGGCCGCGGCATGAAGGTCGGCAAAGAGGAAATCTGCGGCCTGCTCCGCGCCGTCGAACTGTTCTTTGAAATGGACGAAACCGCGGTCGTCGCCGAGTGGGAACGCCGCTGTCGAATCGTCGCCGAGGCCGTCGAAGGCATCGCCGGCATTGAGGCCAGTTTTACCAAAGCCTACGAGAACAAATTCCCACCCGCCTCGCCGCTGGTGCATCTGGAATTCGGCGACTCGGCCCCCCTCTCGGCTGGCGACGTAGTGCGCGCGCTCGAACAAGGCGAGCCGTCGATCCTCGTCAGCGGCGGCAATACCTCCCTCAGCGTCGGGCCGCAAACCCTCTTAGACGGCGAAGCCGAAATCATCGCCGACCGCCTCCACCGCATCCTAACCCTCTAACCATCTCCAACGAGGAGCCAATCCGCCATGACCGAAGACAAAACCACCCTCACTGCCGCCGAAGTAGATGTTGAATTGCAAACCCTCGAAGGCTGGAGCCGCGACGGCATCATTATCTCGCGCGACTTCGTCTTTGCCAACTTCAAGGACATCACCTCATTCCTCAACCACCTGACCCGTACCATCACCGAGCAGAACCACCACCCCGACTTCTCCTTGGACACCGGCAAGCGCACCATCGCCGTCTCGGTAACAACCCACAGCGAAGGGGCCGTCACCCGCTCGGATATCCTCTTCGCCCGCACGCTCAACGAGTGGCAGCCGGGGAGCTGAACCACAACCGACGTATCTCTGCTCGATTGCGCCGGTAAGTGTTGAGATGTGTTAAAGGGATATTGCCTAGCTTCTCAGAAGAATATCTTGTGCAGCAGGCGCAGATTGCGGCCTGGCTCGGGCAGGATCTCTTTGACGCGGTTGAGGTGATTGCGGTACACCGCGTCGGTGGCGTTTTCCAAGGTCAAGGAGAAGGTGTGCAACCGTCCCCCCCACTCCGCATAGTACTGACCTGAAAGATCCAGCACTGCGTAGCCCTCCGTAGGCTCTTCAAACTCGCCGATCTGGTTCTGCTCCGCCGCTAAGCGCACGTCAATGGTCACACTCAGCGCCTCGGTGGGTTCGCAGGTCAAACCCAAGTGTCCTTGCAGGGGCGGCAGACGCGGCAGGGGTTCATCGTCGAGATCGATGAGAAGGCCACGCACATAGCTGAGATTACCAGCCACTTTCCAAGGCTGCATCAGATGCCAATCAAAGTTGGCTTCGGCACCGTACATGAGGACGCGTTCCCCCACAGTCCGGTAGAGAAAGAGATCGGCGCGCCGCAGAATGCGCTCACCGCTGTTCTTGGGGAAAATGAACCCATTGATCGCATTGCGGAAGACGGCCACGTGTACATGGCCTTCTTCGTGATGGTAATCGACAAACAGCTCCAGTCCCAAACCACGTTCGCTGCCGAGAGCACCATTGCCCACCTCGTACGAGTAGGCGGCCAAATGCGGCCCTTCGGAGAATAGCTCTTCGATACCGGGAGCGCGAAAGGTGCGCATCAAGGTCGTACCTAGCGTCAGGGTCGAACTAGGACGGTAATGGTTGGACAAACCGGCAGACATACCAGCAAAGTCACGCGTCTGGATGCTGCCGACCCTGCGCGAGTCGCGCTCCTCGCGCGGCTCAACGCGGCGGGCGTCAACGCGCCAAGCCGCATTAGCCGCCCAAGGCCCATATTCCCACTCCTGGTACGTGAACAGCGCACCGGCGTACTCTCGTCCGGCGGCGTGAAATTGAGCCCGGCCGCGGCATAGTTGCGGTACTCGTACCACAGACCGATAGCACCGTTTTCAAAAGGCCCCATGCGATCCAAGTGGGCCAGAGTACCGCTGTTGTGCGTAAGCACGCCGAACTCCATTCCCAAGTCGCCGCTGGCTTCAAATTCGCCGTGTTGATAGCGCGAAAACGAGTGGTGCAGTTCTAGGCGCTGGAGCCAGTCCGGCCCGGTGACAATTTCGCCGCGCCCTTCAAGGTGCTGGCGCTGGAGATCAATAGATACGCCGTGCGGATGGCCGCCCTCTGGGTCGGGAGGGATGCCGTAGTCGGA
>JAJEEZ010000627.1:0-19292 GCA_022820705.1 Candidatus Latescibacterota bacterium
CCCCAAGGTAGAACAGACCCGACAGCACATCCTTGCGCTCAATGATCCAAGCGACCGATTCTACATGCAGCGGATGCACGGCAAACACTGCAGCCACCATCCACGCGCCGGGCACCGCCAACCGCCGCAGTAGATGCCACAACAGCAGCGTATTCACTAGGTGCAGCAGCACGTTGACGATGTGATAGCCGATCGGGTCGAACCCCCATAGTTTGTGCTCCAGCCAGAACATCGTATAAACCAGTGGCCAGTAGTGATTCTCTGCTTCAATAGCACTCGGAGAAAACCAGATTTGTTGCAAACCCGATACTTCCCGCACCGGATCGACCTTGATACATAGATTATCGTCCCAGACGAAGCCGCCCCACAGTATTGCCGGCAGGTAGCTGATGATTACCAGCAGGCCGAGTGCGAAAAACGCCAGTGCGTCCTGCCGCGAATAGGAGGTCGCTACTGTTAGGGACGATGCGGTTTCAGCCGTCTGTGGGGCTTTTGCGTCGTCGCGAGCCGCCTGCCTACGCTCTTGCCGCGTGGGCTTGGATGGAGCCGATTGTTGGCGCGGCGTCTTGTCCGTCGATTTTCTTTTAGCCATTTATCTTCCGGTATCACTCGAGGTTTTTGGATCAGCTAATGTGCATTGCAATGTCGAAGTCACTCGGCATTTCCTTTAATCGCCTCTAGCACCGCCTCGCGGTTGGCACGCGCGCTTGCCAAGGTCGGGTCTAGGGAAAGTGCTTGGTCGAAGTGTTGCAGCGCCTTGTCGATGCTGCCCAAAAAGGCGAGGGCGATGCCCATGTTGCTATAGGTTGCTGCGTCGTCAGGGTGAAGGGCAATGAGCCGCTGAAAAAGTTCCAGCGACTCGTCATAGCGCTGCTGCTCTAACCGCAGATGGGCTAGCCTACGAATAGCCTTCGTGTGATGTGGGTCTATTTCAAAGGAGCGCATGTAGTATTCCGCCGCCTCGGGTTGCCCATTGTCCTGCGCTGTCATCCCCATGAGAAAATATAACTCGGCTGCTTGCGGCGAGTCCGGGTTCAACGCCGCCGCCTGCGCGAAAACATCAACCGCCTCTCCGTAGCGTCCCTGCGCAGCTAGAATCGCGCCGAGATTGACATGGGCCTCAAAGTGGTTTGGATCTTGCTCTAGCGCGACGTGGGTTGCCGCAAGCGCTTCCTCGTAGCGTCCCTGCTTGTACAGAGCATCACCTAAGTGCAGGTGGGCGTCCTGTGCTTGCGGATGGAGCACGAGCGCGCGGTGCAGGTGGGTCTCTGCTTCCTCATACCGTCCCAGCGCATTGAGAACCAAGCCGAGGTCGGCATAGGTCTTATAGTAGTTTGGGCGTTGCTCTACGGCGACGCGGGTTGCCGCAAGGGCTTCCTCGTAGCGTCCCTGCTTGTACAGGGCATCGCCTAAGTGCAGGTGGGCATACCATCCCTGCAAGTGGAGCGTGATGGCGCGGCGCAGGTGGGTCTCCGCTTCTTCAAAGCGTCCCAGCGCATTGAGAATCGCGCCGAGGGTGGCATGGGTATTGTAGTAATCCGGGCGTTGCTCTACGGCGACGCGGGCGGCCTCAAGGGCTTCTGCATATCGTTCCTGCCTGTACAGAGCCTTGCTTAAGCTGAGGTGGGCATCCCGCGCCTGCGGGTTGAGTGTGACGACGTGACGCCAGAGGGTTTCTTTGTTCCGCCAGATGCTTGCCTGCTGCCACGTCAACATCCCCAGCACAACTAGAGCCAACGCCGCAACGCCTAACGCGCCCTTTTGCCACAAGTCCGATAGGCAGCCGACACCATAAGCTGCCGCACCAATGACGACGGCCATAACTCCGATACCAGCGAGATACTGAAAGCGATCGGCGACAAAAGCATATTCCATATAGCCGTAATCGACAAAGCCCAAAATCGGCAACAACGTGACCGCAAAAAACAACGCTCCAGCCAGCGGTCCGCGCCCAAGCTGCGGTCGGAAGTGCCAAAGGGCCAGCGCCAGTGCGACAGCGGTAATGAGATACCCCCAAGCCAGCGGGTCGCCGACGCGGATGTCCCAAAGCGGATAGATGATGGCCAAATCCGACGGCCACAGCAGCTTCCCCGCGTAAAACCACAGAGCGCGAGCGGCGATAAGCGTCCGTTCGGTGAATGAGTAGCCGAGAGACAGAGGTTCCACAGACCGAGAAAACGACAAGTCGCCGACCGTGATGACCAACCCCACTACACAAAACGGCACGAGCCGCAACAGGTCGCTTGAAGTCACGCGGCCCTGTTTCCACCAATGCCAGATCAAAAGGGCCGCCGGCAGCGTAACCACGATGGACTTGCTCAGCAGACCCGCCGCATACAACGCTAGGGAACACACATACCGTCGAGGATTTGGCTGCTCCACAAAACGGATCCACGCTAGGGCCGCCGCAAGGTAGAACAGACCCGAAAGCACATCCTTGCGCTCAATGATCCAAGCGACCGATTCCACATGCAGCGGATGCACGGCAAATACCGCGGCCACCATCCACGCGCCGGGCACGGCCAACCGACGTAAGAGGTGCCACAAAAGCAGCGTATTCGCTAGATGCAATAGCACGTTGACGATGTGATAGCCCTCCGGAGCAAATCCCCATAGCTTGTGCTCCAGCCAGAAAGTCGTATAAACCAGTGGCACATAGTGGGCCTCCGGGGTATCGTCCATTGTATAGGCTACACCGGACCATAGACGCCAGAGGCCAGACCAGTCTGGAACAGCTTGGGATAATGTCAATATCCTGTCGTCCCAGACGAAGCCACCCCACAACATCGCCGGCAGATAGCTGACCACTATCAGCAGGCCGAGCGCGACAAGGGCTAGCACGTCCTGCCGCGAGTAGGATGTCGCTGCTGTTAGAGGCGATGTGGTATCAACCGTCCGCTGGACTTTTGCGTCGTCACGAGCCGACTGCCTGCGGTCCTGCCGCGTGGGATTGGATGGAGTAGAGCGTTGGCGCGGCGTCTTATCCGTCGATCTTCTCTTAGCCATTTATCTACCGGAACCACCCGAGGTTTTTGCGACCGATAACGAGCATCGCAAAGTCGAAGTCAATCGACATTTTCTTCCATCGTCTCCAACAGGGTCTCGCGGTTAGCACGTACGTTTTCTAAGGTCGGATCCAGAGCAAGCGCTTGATCGAAGTGTTGCAGCGCCTCGTCGTTTCTGCCCAAGAAGATGAGGGCGATGCCTATGTTGCTATGGGTCGGTGCGTCGTCAGGGTGAAGGGCGATGAGGCGCTGAAAAAGTTCCAGCGCCTCATTATAGCGCTGCTGTTCTAACCGCAGCATGGCCAGCCAATGGAGAGTCTGCCCATGGTGCGGGTCCATCTCAAGTGTGTGCATGTAGTGTTCTGCAGCTATCTCAGGTTGCCCGTTCTCCCGCGCTGTCTCCCCCATGAGAAAGTGTAACTCGGCTGCTTGCGTTGAGTCCGGAGCTAATGCCGCCGCCTGTGCAATTAGATCCATCGCTTCTTCGTAGCGTCCCTGTGGCGTGAGTAATTCGATCAACTTCTGGAAGACTTGCGGATTGAGTTCCAAGGCGTGGCGCAGGTGTGTTTCTGCTTCCTTGGAGCGTCCCAGCGCATTGAGAGCCAAGCCGAGATTAATGGATCCCAGGGCGAAGTCCGGACGTTGCTCTAAGGCGATGTGGGTGGCGTCGAGAGCCTCCTCATATCGGTCCTGATAGTATAGGGTCATGCCCAAGTTGAAGTGGACATTCTGAGTGCGCGGATTGAGCGCGATGGCGCGGCGTAGATGGACTTCTGCCTCCTCGAAACGACCCAGCGCAGTCAACGCGATGCCGAGGGTAGTATGCGCCTCAGCAAAGTCTGGACGTTGCTCTACGGCGACGCGAGCCACCTCAAGGGCTTCCTCATACCGTCCCTGCTCACACAAAGTATTGCCCAAGTTGAAGTGGGCGTTCTTTTCCTGCGGATTGAGCGCGATGGCGCGGCGTAGGTGGGGCTCCGCCTCGTCGAAGCGACGCAGTGCATTGAGAATTGCGCCGAGGTAGGCATGAGCCTTAGAGTGATCTGGGCGTTGCTCTACCGCGATGCGGGCGATGTCGAGGGCTTCCGCATACCGTGCCTGATTGTACAGAAATATGCCTAAGTTGAGGTGGGCATCCCGTGCCTGTGGATTGAGCGCGATGATGTGGCGATGGAGTGTTTCGTGCCCCCGATAGATGTTTGCCTGACGCCACGTCAGCAGCCCCAGCACAGCTAGGACCACCACCGCGACACCCAGTGTACCCTTTTGCCATACGTCGGATAGGCGACCGACGCCATAAGCAACCGCACCGATGACGACGGCCATAACCCCGATGCCAGCAAGATACTGAAAGCGGTCAGCGACAAAAGAAAACTGCATATAGCCGTAATCGACGAAGCCCAACACCGGCAACAACGTCACTGCAAAAAACAACGCCCCGGCCAGCGGTCCACGTCCAAGCTGCGGCCGGAAGTGCCAGAGAGCTACTACCAGCGCGACCGCGGCAATGGGATAGCCCCAAGCCAGCGGGTCGGCAACGCGAATGTCCCAAAGTGGATAAGTGAAGGCCAAATCAGACGGCCACAACAGTTTACCTGTGTAAAACCACAGGGCACGGGCCGCAATAAGTGTCCGTTCGATGAATGAGTAGCCAAGAGACAGCGGTTCCACAGACTGGTAAAACGACAAGTCGCCGATGGTTATGACTAGCCCGACCACACCAAATGGCACCAATCGCAACAGATCGGTCGAAGTCACGCGGCCTTGCTTCCACCAATGCCAGATCAAAATTGCCACCGGCAGCGTGATCGCAATGGACTTGCTCAGCAGCGCCGCCGCATACAATGCCAGCGAACACCCATACCGTCGTGGATCCGGCCGCTCCACAAAGCGCATCCATGCTAGCAGCGCCGCAAGGTAGAATAGACCCGACAGCACATCCTTGCGCTCGATAATCCAAGCCACCGATTCCACGTGTAACGGATGCACGGCAAACACCGCGGCCACTACCCACGCGCCGGGTACGGCCAACCGACGTAAGAGGTGCCACAACAGCAGCGTATTCGCCAAGTGCAGCAGCACGTTGACGATGTGATAGCCGGCCGGAGCATACCCCCACAGCTTGTGCTCCAGCCAGAAGGTCGTATAGACCAGTGGCCAGTAGTGGCCTTCTTCTCCAATCGCACTGGGGGAAAACCAGATTTGCCAAAGCCCCGATACTTTCTGCACTGGCTCGGCGTTGGTGAGTATCCTGTCGTCTAAGATGAAGCCACCCCACAGCATCGCCGGCAGGTAGGGGACGAATACCATCAGGCCGAGTGCGAGAAAGGCTAGCGCGTCCTGCCGGGAGTAGGATGTCTCCGTTGTTAGGGGCGATGCAGTTTCAACCGTCCGCTGGGCTTTTGCGTCGTCACGGGCCGCTCGCCTGCGCTCCTGCCGCGAGGGCTTGGACGGAGTTGATCGTTGGCGCTTCATATCATTTCCGCGAAGAAAGATAGAGAATCGGCATTCCCTGATTGGTATATGATTGCATCACTCTTTTTTTAAGTGCTCTTTCCGCCTTGAAGTTGACGATGTGGTAGGCAATCTGTGGCTGCGTCCACTGCCACAGGCTATCTTTGTCGGGATTATTGTCGCGTTTTTCATTCCACCATTGCTCGGTCCATCCCAGCACACTATAGCTATAAGCACCCACAAATTGTACGGTGATGGACCATAGCAACAATGCGCCAAATAGCATTCGCATTCGCTGGTTGGCAACAACCCGTTCAATGACCGGAATCATCAACAGCGCAAAAAACGGGGCTACATCGACAATGGGCCGATAGCCATAGGTTGAGCCGCCCCACCAGTCGTACCATTTAGACGCCACCAAGATCAGCAGCGCAGTTGCTACTTGCAGAGGGATCAGAGGGCGGTAGCGCGGCACTTTCCACGCGAGTACCCCACCGACAAGGCCAAACAAAAGCACTGGCGAAAAGAAGGCCAGCCCCCGCGACGGACTGATGAATAGCCCCGGCAGGCTCTCCCACAAAGGACTCTGCCAGAGATCATCGGACCCCGTGGCTGCAAGCGCGATTTTTTTTGATGTTACAGTCTGCCCAAACTCGAGAGGATTGCCAAAGTAGTAGCCATTGTAAGCAGCAAGGATAGCGGCAAAAGGCAGACCACCGAGTACAAAAGCGGCGAACCAGCGGCGGTTCACATAGAGCAGATACACCCCGACGCAAACAACTACTATAGCACTTGTCGGGCGGCACCACACCGCCATCCCTAGCGCCGCACCACAGTAAGCTGCATAGCGTTTTCGCTCTGAGATACCGACTAGGAAATAGGCACTAAGAGTCAAAAAAAAGGTGTTTGCCGGATGCTGCCAAAGAGCTTGGCTACTAATGGGCCACGCGCAACTGCCCAGCCCGAACGTCAGAGCCACCAGAAACGCCGGTAGGGGCGCGACGAAGCGGCGCGACGCAAAAAAAATCAACAATGCCGCAGACGCGATCAGTAAAGAGGCAGTCAAGGCACCGCCGTGCCACCACCAGTACCGGTCGGATTCAATATCGACGAAAAGATCGAGAAACGCATATACCGGTAGCCCAACAATTGCCGATCCAATACCAAAGGTGTTGACATACACATCGGACCGCGTGGTTTTAGCAAGATAGTAGTTCCCCCTAGCCTTCAGTTGGCCCTTTTCATACAGGTCATTGACCTCGCGATTCCAAGCATTGAGGGTTGCACCGCGCAGTTCCCCGTTCGGCTGTTCCAGTTTCCAAAAGAAAGCACTTGGCGCATCTGGCGGGCTGAGCGAAAAGGTGTGGCGCTTTAGCAGATTCACGCTGAGCAACATGTTGCCTTCCTGATCGCCGCCGGGCAGAAAGTCGCCGTTACTCACATACGCCCCGAAACAAACGAAGAACAAGAGGATGGGCAGCAAGTATTTCGACGAAGCTACTCCGCCCGCAGTCTGGCTGGCTTTTGCGTCGTCGCGGGCTGCTCGCCTGCGCTCCTGCCGCGAGGGCTTGGACGGAGTCGATCGTTGGCTCTGCGTCTTTTCCGTTGGTCTTCTTTTGGCCATTTAATAACCTAGGAATTCTGTGCTTTTTGTGGCTATTGCTCTTTTATCTCCGTCTTTTCGTCAGCAAAGCGAATTCCCGCATTAGGCGGCGGCAAGGGCGCGTCGGGGTAGAGTTTGCGCATCACCTTGGAGGCGATACCGCCGGTGATCGTTGGAGTATACTCCTGCCATGAGCGAATGACCGGCTCGTCTGCATCGCGACGAAGAATTCGGATGGTGCCGAATGTTTTTTCTACCGAGTAGCCGGGAACAGAAGTGGCCGGGTCCGCCGACACGATGTGGCTGACCGAGGTTGCTATCGCTTCTCGCTCTGTCTTTTCTTGATCCGCGAATATGAAGCGTCTCCCCTTGGTCTCGTAGAAAGGTATCGCGCGATGCAGATAGTAATAACCAGGAAGGTTGAAATAGGGCCGATCCACCTGCCACACGGCGGAGACTCCGGGTGCGCTGGCAAGATAGCGGTACGCAGCGAAAATCGGGTCCTGATTTCGTAGGAAGCCAACGATGCCGGTCTCCTTTGAATAAGCCTTATATACTCTGTCTTGATACGGCAGCGCGTTCAGGATGCCGGCTAGGGAAATCGCGGCGAAGGATGCAGCCAGCACGAGGGAAGTCGGCCCCAACAACATGCACGACCTGCCTTGGCTAGCGCGGGATGCGAACCACACCACAAAGTCTGCGCCAATCAGCAGCCAGAGCGGAATGACGACGAAGATAAAGCGATATTCTTTGTGCGACTGTGCCGAGTGAATCAGCAGCGTCAGGGCGATGAGCGTCACTAGGAATCCGTAGCGCCGGAGGTCGGGCAAAGCCAAGACGCACAGGGCCACCAGTCCCATATTAGCGATCAGGAGCCAATAGAGGAATTGCCATGCCGGGCTTTCACCAGCGCGCAAGTCGCCAAGGGCGAGATTGACGCGGATGTTGACGATGTAGGAGTGAAATAAGCCGCCGTCCCACGTGATCGCGTCGAATATGCCGACAGCGACGAAGACCGTGGCCGCAGCCAGCGCAAGCTGCATCTTCTTCTCGGTACGCAAAAAGAACAAGCCGAGGACCACCAAAGCCAACGGAGCATACTGCACCCGAATCGCCGCCACTAGCACCGCCAGTACCGCCACTGCAAAGACCTCCCGCAGTCTGTCCGACGCAGGCCGCACACAAAGCGCGAGCAAGGACAAAATCAGGGCCGTGGCGACAAACTCGGTCATCGGCTTGTGGGCAAAACCGACCAACTCATACCAGAAAGCACCCATTAGCAACGCGACCCGTGCCGCCGTCTCGCTAAAGTGCCAGCGGGCGAAACAGTACATACCCGCTGGGATGAGCAGGGAAATCGCGCAAAACACGAGCTTGACGCCGCCGACGTACCAAGTCGGCTGACCAAGGCCGACGATATCGAACAGCTTCAAGACGCCAGCAACCAACCCGGGCACCAGCCACGAACGCGCGCCGTAGAAGTACTCCCAATAGGTCACGCCGTTGCCGAAGACTAGGCGATGCGCTGGCTCCAGGTACTGCATGATTTCATCGGGATGCAAAACGAAGTCGCCGGACAGAGCAATGGCCGCCCGTGCGACAAAGGCCAGCGCGAGCACCGGCAGTAAAAATTTCCACGGCCGCTCGTCGGGGGGTGACGAATGTAGCAGTAAGTCTAGCATCGAGCGCAGACGCACGGACCAAGGCAGCGCCTGCTGGCGCTTCTCCCGGCGTGCGGCTGCGCCGCGACCATGTGCTTGAGACCGATTGCGCTTCGACAAAGACTATCTCCTAGATGTACTTATTCATCTTAGATACTGATGTTACGCACAGAAAGCCTCTTAGGTAGAAGATGCTTCGCTACGCTCAGCATGACAGTGGCCGGTGCTTTCTTTTTTTGTCATGCTGAGCGCAGCGAAGCGGAGTCGAAGCATCTCATCCCTACAGGTCTGTGCGTAACGTCAGTTAGATATTAAGGCCGATCAACGCCCCTCTTCCCGAAACGTCCAGTACGAATTGAGGAAGTAGTTGACCACCGTCCCCGGCGCGATCCCACACCCTTGCAGCCACACCGGATTAACTTGCGGCAACAGTTCCGACAGCACGACAAACGTCGAATAACTCACCCCAAGGGCCAGCAGCGATACAATGTGAAACCGCAAACCCCGGATCCGCTTGCGGCTACTCAGATCGCGGTCGGCAAAAGTCCAATAGTTGTTGATGAAAAAGTTCGAAAAGACCGAGATTTCAATCGCAATGGGCGAGGCCAGATACTTGTGGACGCCGAGTTCGAGCAGGATATGGAACGAACCTAAATTGACCACCACCCCGCTGAGGCCAGTCAAGCAAAATTTTACAAAAGTGTGGGGTGTGCCAAACGCAGCGACCATGTTGCGCAAGCCTCGCTTTTTACGCTGCGTCGTATTCGGCCATCAAGCCGCGCAAGTAGCGCACGGCCTTGGGTATGGCGGTTGCCTCTGCTTCCACGTCCTGCCCTTCGTACACCACCGACAGCCAGCCATTGTAGTTGACGCCTTTCAAAATCTCGAAGATGCGCGGGTAGTTGAGCCACTCCTCAACGCCGCTTTGGATGCGATAGATCTTGCAGCGGACGTGGACGGCCAACGGCGCGGTCTCCTCAATGCTGCCGTAAAAGTTGAGGGCGGGATCCTCGTGCCCGCGCTGGCCTGAAGCCCCGGGCGAGCCGACGTATTGACCCGTGTCGAGGATGTGCGAGAAATAGGGATTATTGACGCCTTCGATAATGCGGCGCACATCTTTGCCCGTGCGCGTGACGCAGCCGTGGTTGTGATTGTGCAAGCCGACCACCACGCCCTTTTCCTCGCCGTGAGCCGCCACTTCCTCCAAGCAGGGCATCATCCGCGCCCACACATCCTCTTCGCGGTCGCCTTCGGGAATCCACGCGGCAAAGACTCGCACCAGCGGAATGCCCATGAAAGCGGCCACGTCGATCCACTCCTTGGCGGTGGAGACCTCCGCGCCGAGCTCGTCTTGCGGCTTGCCGAAGTTGGAACTGACGCCGATGTAGGAGAGCGCGATCCCGCGTCGGAAGGCCTGCATGCGAATGCTGCGCAGATAGGCCGGGTCGAGCGAGGCAAAGGCGCGCGTGTGAATGTCGATGCCGTCGAGGCCGAGCTGGTAGGCGCGTTCAATAAACTGCTCTAAGTCGAGCTCGTTCGCGGCAAATTCGTCTTTGTAGCTGAGGGACATGCAGCCTAATTTGAGCATTTGAGGCTTCCTTTAGATGAGGGTGATAGGAAAATTGCGCATCGTAATTTAACGCACCAAAACGCGGCGGCCAATTTGTCCACAACTAAGGCTTGTGCTATTTTCCGCGCTTCACTTCAAACGGGAAGCAAAGCTGTGATCGAAGTAGGAGAATACAAAGTCGCCGAGCCAGACGGCATCGAGACCCCAGCCATGCTGGTTTTTGCCGACCAACTCGACCACAACATAAAAGCAGTCGGCGAACTAGCCGGCGGCAGCGAGCATCTGTTCGTCCACGTCAAGACCCACAAGTCCATCGACGTAACGCGCAAACAGCTCGCATCCGGCGTCGCCGGGTTCAAGTGCGCCACGCTCAAGGAACTGGAAATGGTCCTTGACGCCGGTGCGCAGGAAGCCATTTTGTCCTATCCACTGGTGCAGAAAAGCAAGGTTCTGCGCTTCGCCGAGTTGGCGCAAAGAGAGGCGACCGTCAGCGCGATTGCCAGTGCCCCCGCGCACGTGCAGGTCCTCGGCGACGTGGCGCAAGAGCGGCAGCAAACTCTCCGGGTGATGATCGACCTCAACGTAGGCATGTTCCGCACCGGCGCCCCCTTGGACGCGGCAGTGGACCTCTACCGCCAAGTGGCGCAACACCCCCACCTGTCGCCGGGCGGCCTGCACTTGTACGACGGACACGATAATCTCTCTGAGCCTCAGGCGCGCCAAGCCGCGGCCGAGCGGCACATCCGCGATATCCAACGCCTAAAAGCAACCCTCGAAGGCGAGGGCTTGGCCGTGCCTTGGGTCGGCGGCGGCGGCTCCTTTTCCTCTTTGTACTACGCCCGCACTGAGGGGATGTACGGCTCCCCAGGCACCTGCGTGTACTGGGATGCGGGGTACGGCAGCAAAATGGCCGAGCTGCCATTCAAATGGGCGGCCCTCGTCCTGACGCAAGTGATCGATCGCTATCCCGATCACCAGACGCTTACCACGGACTTGGGCACCAAGGCCATCAGCGACGATGGTCCCCTAGCGACCCGGGCCAAGCTCTTGCAGAATCCACAGGCCGAGTTGACTAGGCAGAACGAGGAACACGGCGTCTTCGCCTGGTCCGGGCCTCAGCCCGAAGTCGGCGACTACCTCCTCGCCGTGCCTTGGCACGTGTGTCCGACGACGATTCGCTATCCGGGCGCACACGTCATCGACAGCCACGGGCAGGTCGCCGACTACTACCTGCACTCGGCCCGCGACCGCGCCTAACATGCACCGGCTGGCAGAGCTAGCCGCCAAAGAGCGGCGGCGGGTCGTGGGGCTAATGTCCGGCACCTCGGCCGACGGGATTGACGCCGTGCTGGTCGATCTGTGGGGCTGTGGCGAATCCACGCGCTACGAAATTTTGTCCTTTAACACCACGCCACTGCCCAGCGATTTGCGGCGCGAGGTGTTCGCTCTCTTCGCCGAGGATGCGTCGCTCGACGCCCTGTGCCGGGTCAACTTTGCCCTCGGCGAGGCTTTTGCAACAGCGGCTTTAGCCGCAGTCGAGCAGGCCAAGCTCAGTCCCGAATCCATCGACCTGATTGGCTCGCACGGGCAGACCGTGCGCCATCTGCCGGCTAGCGGGGCCACCTTGCAGATTGGCGAGCCTGCCGTCATTGCCGCGCGCACGGGCGCAGTGACCATTGCGGACTTTCGCGCGGCCGACATGGCCGTCGGCGGCGAGGGCGCACCGCTAGTGCCGCTAGTGGATCATCTGCTCTTTGCCCATCCGCACGAGGGGCGTCTGCTGCTCAATATCGGCGGGATCGCCAACATCGCGGCCTTGCCAGCCAACGCTGATACCAGCGCAGTACGGGCCTTTGATCTAGGGCCGGGCAACATGCTCATCGACGCGGCGGTGGCGCACTGCACCGAGGGGCGCGAGCAATTCGACCGGGGGGGTGAGCGAGCGGCGCGGGGGCGCGTCGATGAAACCCTGTTGGCCGAGCTGATGCGCCACCGCTTCTTGCAGCGCGAGCCGCCCAAATCCACGGGGCGCGAGGAATTTGGCGAGCCTTTCCTCGCGGACATTCTCCGGCGCGGCACGTGGAATGACTCCGACCTGATCGCCACGCTGACCGCCTTTACCGTGCAATCCATTGCCGAGGGCATTCGCCGCTTTTGCCCGGGAGAGTTCGCCAAGCTCTGGGTCGGCGGTGGCGGCGTCCACAATCCGCGCATTATGGCTGGGTTGCGCCACGCGCTGCCAGATATAGCGGTGAAGTCGCTGGCCGAACTAGGCGTCGATCCAGACGCGCGCGAGGCTCTCTCCTTTGCGGTGCTTGCCAACGAGACGCTGATGGGCCGCACCGGCAATATCCCGGCCGTCACCCGTGCACAGCGTCCGGTCGTCCTCGGCAAAATCGCCCTGCCGTGAACCCACATCCGCGTAGGGGCGACCGGTCGGTCGCCCCTACATTTGATAAAAATCCGCCCCGCAAATATGTTTGCCCGCTAGCTTTTTCGACATACACCACAAAGGAGACCCAATGGATCGCCGCGATTTTGAACTGCTGCGCGACGAAGAAATTCCCGAGCTCAATACCCGCGCCCTGCTCTATCGGCACCGCACCGGCTGCGAGATCGTCTCGCTGATCAACGACGACGAAAACAAAGTCTTTGGCATCAATTTCCGCACCCCGCCGACCGACTCGACCGGCATTGCCCACATCCTCGAACACTCGGTGCTGTGCGGGTCGCGCAAGTACCCGGTCAAGGAGCCGTTTGTCGAGCTGATCAAAGGCTCGCTCAACACTTTCCTCAACGCCTTCACCTATCCAGACAAAACCTGCTACCCGGTCGCCAGCACCAACGTGCAGGATTTCTACAACCTGATCGACGTGTACCTCGACGCCGTCTTCTACCCGCGGCTGACGCCAGAAGTCCTGCAACAGGAAGGCTGGCACTACGAGCTAGAAGACCCCGGCGACCCGCTGCGCTACAAAGGCGTGGTATTTAACGAAATGAAGGGCTCGTATTCCGATCCCGAGCGGATTCTAGGCGAGCGTATCCAGCAATCCATCTTCCCGGACACCACCTACGGCGTGGATTCCGGCGGCGACCCGCGCCACATCCCGGCCCTCACTTTTGACCAGTTCAAGCGCTTCCACGACGACTTTTACCACCCATCTAATGCCCGCATCTACTTCTACGGCGACGACGACCCCCAGCAGCGCCTTGCGCTGTTGCACGATTATCTCAGCGACTATGACGCGCATTCCGTTAACTCTACCATTGGCACCCAGCCGCGCTTTGCCGCGCCCAAGCGGCAGCAATTTCCTTATGCAGTCAATCCAGACGCGGTCGAAGAGCCGAAGTGCTTTGTCGTGCTCACTTGGCTGTTGCAAGACGATATTGACGCGGACGAGCGTCGTGCCCTCCAAGTACTCGAACACGCGCTGCTCGGCACTCCGGGGTCTCCGCTGCGCAAGGCCCTGATTGACTCTGGGCTGGGCGAGGATTTGACTGGCAGCGGGCTAGAGGTCGAATTGGCGCAGATGTTCTTCAGCGTGGGTCTGAAGGGCGTGCAGCAGGCCGATGTCGATGCAGTCGAGGCTCTGATCTTGCAACACCTCGGCGAGCTAGCGGACGGCGGGATCGACCAAGGGATGGTCGCGGCCTCGTTGCACACTGCGGAGTTCCGCTTCCGGGAAAATAACACCGGGTCTTTTCCGCGCGGCTTGGGGCTGATGCTGCGGCTGTTGACCGACTGGCTCTACGACCGCGATCCCTTCACGCCTTTGCGCTTTGCCGATTCCTTCGCCGCACTCAAGGCCAAACTAACGGCGGACGACCGCTATCTAGAGGGGCTGATCCAACGCCACCTTTTAGACAACGCGCACCGCACGACTGTGGTCCTTCAGCCCGACGCTGAGTTGGGGACGCGACAGGAGGAAGAAGAGACCGCACGTTTAGCAGCGGCTCGGGCGGACATGAGCCACGCAGATTTAGAAGAACTGGTCGCATCTACCGAAAAGCTCAAGCATCTACAAGAAAAACCCGACGCGCCCGAAGACCTAGCCAAATTGCCTCGCCTGCAATTGAGCGACCTCGACAAAGCGATCAAGACCGTGCCTCGGCAAGAGGACCAAATCGCCGGGGTGCCGGTGCTCCAGCACGACCTTTTCACCAATGGCATCGCCTATCTCGACGTGGGCTGCGATCTGCGAGTGCTGCCCCAAGAGCTTGTGCCCTATATCCCGCTCTTTGGCCGCGCCCTGCTGGAGATGGGTACCGAACGCATGAACTTCGTCGAGCTGCAACAGCGGATCGGTAGCCAAACCGGCGGCCTGAGCGCCCACTCGATGGTGGGGGCACGCCCCGATGGCGGGCCGGCCGCGGCGTACCTCTTTTTGCGCGGCAAGGCCATGGTCGAACGGGTCGCCGATCTGACGGCGATTGTGCGCGACGTGCTGCTAGAGAGCCGCCTCGACGATCAGGAGCGCTTCTTGCAGATGGCCTTAGAAGAGCGAGCTAGCGCGGAGGCCGGGCTGGTGCCGGGCGGGCATCGGGTGGTATTAACGCGGCTGCGCGCGCAATTCGACGAAACTGGCTGGCTCGCAGAGCAGATGCGCGGCTTGAGCTATCTGTTCTTCTTGCGGCAGCTCATCGACGACATCCGCAGCGACTGGCCAGCCGTGCAGGCGCGGCTTGAGCAGATCCGCGCCCTGCTGGTCAACCGGCCGGGTATGCTGTGCAACGCGACCGTGGCCGGCGGCGACCGCGCTGCGTGCGACCAGAGCCTAGCCGCGCTGCTGCGCGAGTTGCCGCAAGAGGCGCACTCGCCCGCGACGTGGACGCCGAGCCTGACCGCGGCCGACGAGGGCCTGACCGTTCCCGCCCAAGTCAACTACGTGGGCAAGGCGGCCAACCTCTTCGCGCTCGGCTACGAATTGGACGGATCGTCGGCCGTCATCACGCGCTACTTGGCCACGACTTGGCTGTGGGATCGGGTGCGCGTCCAAGGCGGGGCCTACGGGGCCTTTTGCTCCCTCGATCCGTTTACCGGCGTGTTCGCGTACGGGTCGTACCGCGACCCCAACCTGCTGGAGACGCTACAAGTGTACGACCAGAGCGGCTCCTTCTTGCGCGATTATCCGATCAGCCGCGACGAGCTGACCAAGGCCATCATCGGCACCATCGGCGACATCGACGCGTACCAGCTCCCCGACGCCAAGGGCTACGCCTCGCTGACGCGCTATCTGACCGGCATCGACGACGACTATCGCCAGCAAATGCGCAATCAAGTCTTGGGCACCAAGGCCGAGCACTTTGCCGAGTTTGCCGCGGTGCTGGATCAAGTCGGCGCAGCGGGCCGGGTCGCAGTGCTGGGGTCGGCGGATGCGATTGAACGCGCAAGTTGGCTGACGCCGGTCAAGGTGCTGTGAGCATCGCCGCGATAACGATTGCCAATTCAACAACTTTTTAGAGCCGATACTGGCGGCATTATAGCTAACACGGAAAGTCGTGGAAGTCCACGTAAAATCGTGGAAAATACACGAAAAAACGTGGAAAACCTTGCGCCAACCGGCTGAGGCCGCATCTTGAGCAAGCCTCACCACATTATTTTAAGTATCCTATTTTCAATCCTTTAGGTCGATCCTAAAGGATTTTTTTGTGCGGGGCATGGTACGTGGCACGAAATGTGCAAGTATCTTGTTGACGGCCAGAGCATCAAAACGACCAAACACTCTATCGGTGATCCTATGCGCTGTTTTCTCTTTGCCGCTTTATCGCTGACGGCTCCTCTTGGGGCCTTTGCCCTAACGTGGGATTTCGACGATGGCTCCACTTGGGGCTGGACCGCCCGGGAAAGTTCTTCTTATAGCACTCAATATACTCGCGAACCACTACACAGCGAGGTCGTCGATGGCGTCTGGCGCATTGCACCGGCTCCTACTGGAAGACCCACCGTTCAATTGCGCTCGCCAATGATCGGCGAAGACTCAGCCCTGTTCGACCGCCTCACCCTACGGCTGCGCCTCATACACCACAGTCCCACCGAAGAGCCATTCGGGATGATCTGGTCCAATGCCGAGTCCAGACGCCTCCTCAGAGGGGGGTTTGGTACGGGCCGTCAGCAATCCTATCCCATCGAATGGGAAGACATCACCCTAGATCTACGTGCCTTAGCAGCAGCAGACGCAGAGCGAAATACCGTTTGGCAGGACACCCTTTTTAATATTCGCATAAATATGCTGCTATACCGGGACTCGCAGGACGTGGACAATCATCCAAAGTTTTTAGAAATAGACTGGATCCAGCTCACAGGGGCTGAAGAGCTGGCACAGGGAGAATTGTCGCCTGAAGATATCGGTGTGGAGGTGGGATCACCCGGCACATTGTTCGCCGCGCCCAACTTTTCCCCTCTCGGCGAGGGCATCGGCATCCCAAACAATCGGCGAGGCCGTGGGCGAGACCATCTGCGAGTATCACAAGGCGCAGTGGGCGACATAGACGGCGATGGAGATGCGGATCTCGTGGTGTTCTGGCGTCGCCTCGTGGACCGCGAAATACACCAGGGCTGGACTGCGGCGTCCAACGACGGGCTAGGCGGTTTTGAACCCACCCAAGAAGTCACCCTCTCAACCGCATCCTTTCGCGGCTACACGCCAAGCATTGACCTGCGGGGAAGCGACTTCGATGGCGATGGGCTTCTGGATCTGGTCGTTGACAAAGACTTGACCGTCGAACTGTGGTACAACTGGGGCGACGGCTTTGATCCCGCCCTGGAACTGTCCAACGTCGACCTCGTTGGATTGGCCGATGGCGACGGCGACGGCAATGTGGACCTGTTGGTCTCCGACTTGGGGTACCGAGAAGTGAGCCTGTGGATCAACGACGGCTACGACTTTGTCAGCAGCGACACATTCGTCCTCGACAGCGAGGAGATACTCATTCCCTACCTGCCTGCCGGACAATCCCTCGGTGAAGCCGCGAGCCTGTTGTGGAATGGACAGTGCTATTTCCCGCCCTTCGAACCTCAAGTGCCCCAAGGCCCCTATCAATTGACCCAGCCGTGGGCCGCTAGCCAACCACCGCCGCTCTCTTTCGAAGCCGCGGTCAGTCCCTGTGCCCTGCACCTGATGACCGACCTCGATGGCAATGGGACGGTGGACCTACTCGGCTCCCCCGAGCGCATAGAGACGTTCTTTGAAACCGACCATTATGGCTTGGACTTGTGGCGTCTGGACGCCTCCGGCGTGCTGGCACGCCATTCCTTGCTCGACTGGAAGGCGTTCCCGTCGCACGCAGCCACCACCAGCGACCTCAACGGCGATAGCCTCCTAGATGTGGCCCTAGTCGTTGGCAACTCGACCGTTGGTTCGGCACTGGTGGTATGGCTCGGCCAACGCAACGGCGCACCCATCTTCGAAGGCCACTATCCCCTACCCGGCGAGGGCAGTCAGGTCTTCGCCAGCGATGTCAACGGCGATGGCGATACCGATCTGGTCGTGCTGGGAACGAATCCGGCCAGCGGCCACGGCGGTGTCTTCGTCTTGATCAACCAAGGCACCCCGGCCACAGCCGTAACCAGCGAGGCGGTGGCCACGCCAACAGCCTTTTCCCTCGGAGCCAACTATCCCAACCCATTCAATCCCGCCACGACCATCCCCTTAGCTGTGCCCGCCGGAGCGAGGAACGTGGATTTAACCATCTACAACGTCCTAGGGCAGCCGACGCGCCAAGTGTGGACGGGGCCGCTGCCCGCTGGAGAGCACGAGCTGACTTGGGATGGCCGAGATGCACACGGCCATCCCGTCGCCACTGGAATCTATGTCTATCGGGTGCAAGTGGACGCGCAGACGCGCACCCGCAAAATGGTCAAACTCGAATAGTACCGACCTCTGGAGAAAAACTATGCACTACGCGCTCTTTGCACTTCTATTGTTGGTCGCTCCACGCGGAGCCTCTGCCCTGACGTGGGATTTCGCCGACGGCACCACTTGGGGCTGGACTGCCCAAGAAAGTTCTCAATATAGCCCTAGGCATACTAGCGACCCATTACAAAGCGAAATCATCGATGGCGTCTGGCGCATTGCGCCGGTGCCTGGTACAAGACCCACCGTTCGATTGCACTCGCCGTTGATCGGCAAAGACTCAGCCCTGTTCGACCGCCTCACCCTACGGCTGCGCCTCATACACCATAGTCCTACCAAGGGGCCATTCTGGATGGTCTGGTCCAATGCCGAGAAAAGACGCCGCCCTAAAGAGGTGTTTAGTAGTATGTGGGAAGACCTTCAACCCTATCCCTTCGAATGGGAAGACATCACCATAGATCTACGCGCCTTGGCAGCAGACCCAGAGCGGCCGGTCTCTTGGCAGGATACCCTATTTATTTTTCAAATAGACATGATGTTATTCCGAGACTCGCAGGACGTGGCCAACCATCCAAAGTTTTTAGAACTAGACTGGATCCAGCTTACAGGAGCAGAAGAGTTGGCGCAGGGGGAATTGTCGCCTAGGGATATCGCGGCGGAGGTAGGGCCGCCCGGCACGCTGTTCGCCGAACCCGAGTTTTTCCCGCTCGGAGAGGGCATCGGCATCCCGGATAGTCGGCAAGGCTATCGGCGAGAACCGCGAGGCGCGGTGGGCGACGTGGACGGCGATGGCCATGCGGATCTAGTGGTGGCCTGGGACCGCCTTGTGGACGACGAAAGGCAACTGGGCTGGACTATGGCGTCCAACGACGGGCTAGGCGGCTTTGAATTCACCCAAGAAGTCCCCCTCTCAACCATACCTTTTGACGACACTCCATACATTGCCCTGCGGGGAAGCGACTTCGACGGCGATGGACTTTTGGATTTGGCTGTAGTCGAAGGTGGGACCATCGAAATGTGGTACAACTGGGGTGGCGGCTTTGATCCCACCATAGAACTGTCCGGCGTCGGGTTCGCTGGCTTGGCCGATGGCGATGGCGACGGCGATATAGACTTGCTAGTCGGGGAGCACGACAGCGGATCGTA
>JAJEEZ010000345.1:0-6553 GCA_022820705.1 Candidatus Latescibacterota bacterium
ATCAGCCACCGCCGGGACTTCCGCTGGCTGATCGGCACGATGATCGGCATGTGGACGACGATGATGGGCTTGCTCGTGACGGTGGCCGTTAAGGTATTTTCGGGCTAGCTGAAACTGTTACCGTACAGGATCGAATGTTACCGTACTTCCACAAACCCACCCCTACGAATTTCTAGTACTTCAAAAGCAGGTCAAGGCACATAGCGGCAGCGAGGAAGCCGCGCTGTCGGTGCGTGTGCAGCCGCGGGCACGAGGCCGCCGACTCCTATTCAACGCGCCGGTCTTCCAGCCAATAGGAGTATAGCCGCGCTTGGTGCAGGTAGAACTTCAGGCGCACTGGTTTTTCAAATACCAGATCGTGCGGGTGCTTCCACTCGTATTTGGCGTGCAGGCTGTCGCCGGTGAAGGGCGGCGGTTCCTCTCCGGGTACCCAAAAGCCGGGGAGGGGTCTGCCGGTCTCGGCGTCTTGGATCTCGGCGTAGATTTCGCCCCAGCGGGCGTCGGCGTTGAGGTAGAGGTCTTGGCCGCGCCAGTGGAAGGGCTGGGTGACGAGGGTGGCGATTTCGTCGCCGTCGATGGAGACGAAGCGGTCGGGCGGCAGCTTGGCCAAGCAGAGTGCGCCTGGGTCGGCGAAGTGGCGCTCTGCTACCCCGAGCCGGAATAGCTCCTTGCAGCGATTGAAGCGCTGGTACATTTCCACGCTGCCCGGTATGCGGAGGGCGTTGTAGTAAGCCCAAATCTCGCCGTCTTCGCGCACCAGCGGTGCGCCGGCCATGAGGAGCTGGCTGGTGCCGTAGTTTTCCCCGTCCCAAGGTTCGATGCCGATAAAGGGCGTGCGGTCGGCCACGCGATCCCAGGTGTGCAGGTCGCGCGAGACGGCCATTTCAATCTGGTTGATGCGGGTGAAGTTGGTGGCCGGCGGCGGGATGGCACCGATGGGATTGAAGACGGTGGGGAAGCCGATGTACAGGCCCTGATAGGGCATGACGGCCATGTTGTAGATCTCGGCGTGGTAGTCTTCGTCATCGACGATTGGCGGGGTGATGTACGCTGGGTCGTCGATGATGGTGCGGACGCGTTGGCGGCAGTTTTCCCAGTCGGTTTCGTCGGCGTGGAAGATGAGTTCGGGCGCGGTGAAGTGGTCAAAGTCGCGGCTGGTCGCCAGCCAGACCGAGCGGCCCCACTCGGTGGGCTGCTTGACCATGGCGAGGAATTGCTCGGTATAGGGGTCGTACACAAACTGGGACTCGTCTTGGCTGGGGATGAAGGAACTGGGAAGCGGGGTCCAAGCAAAGCCGTCGGGCGAGACGGCACCGTCGCGGCCACTGCTGCCGAACAGGGCCTTGTAGCGGCGGTTCGGGTCTGGGTCGCGCTCGTCGCGGACGATGTGGTACAGGCCTGGGCCGTTGGGATCGCAAGCGATGTTGTTGTCTTTGTTGCCGTTTGACTCGTATAGCCCGAGGGAGGGTTTTTCCCAGTGCTCGCCGTCGTGGGAGATGGCAAAGCGGGCTTGCGGGCCGTTGTACCACCATTCGTAGCGTCCCTCGTCCGGGTTCCACAAGGGCGCGCTGCGGCTCTGGATGCCGCCGGTGATGAGGGGGCCGCACTTTTTGGGCGGATGTAGGGTGCGGGTGGTGCCTTGCTCAGAGACTAAGGCGCGGCTGTCGAGAAAGAGCTGGCGGTGCTTTTTGGGGTCGATGAGGTCGGTGGACATGATTATCACTCATAGCGCAAAGGGTGGAATGCGGAGGAACGCGCCCTCTTGTCGGGCGGATTCTTGGGCCATTAGGCAGGCTTGGGCCGTGGCGAATACCGAGCGGGTGGGGATGAAGAGGTCGGTGCCGCGTTCAATGGCGTCGATCAGGTTGGCGACGAACGCGCCGCTTTGGTCGGCAGGCAAATCGGGTGAGTACGGGGCGCGCTCGTTGGTGGCGATGAGCAGGTGGTTGTCGGCATAGGCGCGTAGGTGTGCCGAGCCGGTCGTGCCCATGATGATGAAGCGAGTGTCGCCAAACGAGGGCGCGGCTTGGGGCGTGAGCCAGTCGGCGGTGAGGGTGGCCAACGCGCCGTCGGATAGCGCGAAGGAAGCCTGCACGTGGTCGTCTAGGCGCGGCTCTTCCGTGAACCGCTTGCAGGTGGTGAGGGCGTGGACGCCGACGCATTCGGCATTGGTGAGCCAGCGGATTTGATCGACGCCGTGGCAAGCGAGGTCGTGGAACGCGCCCGTGTACTGATTCGGGTCAAAATACCAGGCTGGGGCTGTGTCGCGGCGGATCTTGTGCGGGTGGGTGGAGATGAGGCTGGCGATGGTCCCGAGCGCGCCGTCGAGGATGGCTTGGCGCAGGGCGATAAACGGCGGGTAGCTGCGCGAGGTGAACCACATGGATATGTGGATTGCGCTAGAGGCGACAGCGCGGCGCATGCGTTCCCAGTCGTCGAGCGAGTGGCACAGGGGTTTGTCGAGCAGCAGGTGAATCCCAGCGCGGGCACAGGTTTCCACGAGCGCGGTTTTCTCGTGGTGGATCAAGCCTTCGAGGATTAGCTCGGGTTGGGCGCGGTCGATCATGTCCTCTAAAGTGGCGAAGCGGGGGATGGATAAATAGCGTTCGCAGAGTGCGTCGTCGTCTTCAACCAAGCCGACGATCTGGCCGTTTGTTGCCTGTAAGGCGGATTGGATCATGCCGCCGATGTGGCCGTAGTGGACGCCCATGATGCCGATGCGCATGATGAATTCTCCGGGTGAAGTGTGCGCGGGAAGATAAGACGCGGCGGGTTAATGCGCTATCTGTTGCAGCGTGTCTTCAGGAACTCACGGCAGGCGCGTTTTGCCCTTATTGGGGCCGGGTGCGTTTTTATAGACAAATTTTCACTCCACTTGCAAGAAAGGTTGCCAACGATGCGTTTGCTCATCGCCCTTTGCCTTCTCGTCAGCAGTGTCTATGCCCAAGCCCCTGGCGAGGTTTATCTGACTCCAAAAATCGACCTCCAACTCCAGCCGGTCGCCGTGGCAGGGCTGGAGGATCGGACCTTGAACGTCCCTCCTGGTTTTGTCGTCGAGTTGTTCGCCGAGGATATCGGTAAAGGACGGCTGATGGCGTGGAGTCCGGATAGCGTGTTGCACGTGGCCGTCATGGGCACCCGAGGCAATAGCGAGTGGCGCGCCGATCCCAACCGCACCGGGCGCGTTGTGGCCCTGCCCGACCGCGACCGCGATGGCCGCGCCGACGAGGTGCGAACGGTGGCCGACGATCTGTTGTGGCCCAATAGCCTAGCCTTTTATCAGGGGGCGATGTACGTGGCCGATACTGATCAGGTCGTGCGCTTCAGGGACGGCGATGGCGACGGCTTTTACGAAGAGCGCGAGGTCTTTATCCCGGATTTGGCGACGTGGATCCCCGGTTTAGGTGCCGCTGAGCACGTTACGCACACTATCGTCTTTGACGAGGCCAACGAGCGGGTATATGTGCATCAGGGATCCTCCTGCGATCTGTGCCGCGAGCGCGATCCCGAGCGCGCTACGGTGCTGGCTTTTAACCTCGACGGCACGGGGCGGCGGATTTTCGCCAGAGGTTTGCGCAATTCCATAGGCTTGGCGCTGCATCCGCTCACAGGCGAGTTGTGGGCGACCAACAACGGCCACGACCGCAGCGGGCGGGACTTGCCTCCTGAGACCATTGTCATTGTACGCGAGGGTGGGTTCTACGGCTGGCCACTGGCGCACGGCTATCAGGCGTGGGTTGACTTTGAGATTGACGAGTACTTTCGCTCGATTGCGCCCTTTACGCGCCAAGACACGCTCGACGTGGAGCGAATGGAGCAGCCGGCTGCCACGGTCGGGGCCCACACAGCGCCGATGGCGATCCACTTTTACACTGGCGACCAATTTCCCTCTGAATACCGCAACCAAGCCTTCGTCGCGCTGCGCGCCGGTGCGCGGGGCAACGACCCTGGCTATAAGGTAGTGGCGGTGTTTAGCGACCCGGATGGGCAAAATTCTCAAGTAGGAGATTTCCTCACCGGCTTCCGTCCCAATCCGGGTAGCAACAGGGTATGGGGCAAGCCCGTGGGCTTGGAAAGCGACGCCCAAGGGGCGCTATACGTCTCCAGCGATCACACGACTCAGGCGGTTTTTCGGGTGCGGGTTGGGCCGCTGATGGGGCAGTGGGAAGTTGGGCCGCCGGATACGGTTTTGGCTGGTCAGCCGCTCGATTTGTCCGCGGCGATTGCGCTGACGCGCTTTGACCGGGAAGCCGCCGAGCCGGTAGTGAGTGCCGATCTGAGTGCCTTAGGCGGCAGTGCCGAAACGCCTCTCACTGCCTTGGGCGATGGGCGCTATCGGCTGGAGGCCGCATTGGCGGGTGCGGAGACCAATGGTCTCGAAAAGATCGCGGTGAGTGTGGCGCAGAATACAGCGGAAGGTCCGTTTGAAATCGCGCTCTCGCGCACGCTGGTGGTGCTGCCGGGTGAGGACTTGGCGATCGTCGATGATGAGTTGGCTGCGGGCTGGGCCGCCAATGCCGGTTTGGGCTTGGATAGCTTTGAGTTCGACGGCAGTGGCCCGGTTTTTACCGGCATCGCGGCTGGCGTGCTGACGGCCGATCCTCTGACGCGGCTGTTGCCTTGGCAGTTGGACATGGAGCCACCGGCACCTATCGAGACGGTGGGTTATCGGGCGCTGCGGTTGGCGCTCCATCCCGGCGATGTGGTGCCAGCCGAAGACGATGTGGTGGAGGTGGTGTTGGAAAGCGGCGGCTTCCAGCGGGTCGTGCTTTTGGGGGAAGGAGCAGGGGATTACGGGCTGGATTTGGGGCATAAGGAATGGCAGGAGATAGAAGTTGCCCTAAGCGCATTTGGCATTCTCGACCGACCGATAGAGACCGTGCGTTTTGCTGCCAATTTAGAGGGGCGCTTTTACATCGACGATCTGCGGCTGGTGCGCACGGAGTTTACCAGACCGACCGTCGTCCGCGAGGCGCGCGAAGACGCGACGCCGCAGCACTTCGGCTTGGAGCAGAATTTTCCCAATCCGTTCAACGGCCAGACTGCGATCCGCTATACCCTCGCCCGCGCCCAAGAGGTTGAGCTGAAAGTCTATACCCTCACAGGGCAGCACGTGGCGACTCTGATCAGTGGCCATCGGTCGGCTGGTCGGCACGTGCTGCATTGGGATGGCCGCGACGGGCAGGGACGACCGCTGGCTTCGGGATTGTATTTGTACCAGCTACGGGCTGGAAGCGAGAGACAGACGCGGAAGTTGCTGCTGGTGCGCTAGTGGGTGGGGAGATTGTCCATTGACAAGGTGTATGTATGAAGATTTTTTACAATCTATATTGTACGGAGGGATGAATGCCGGCGATATCTATGTTTTATGGAATAATTGTCTATATGTATTTTATGGACAATAGGCAGCATAATAAGCCACATATACATGCTAAGTATCAAGGCCAAGAAGTGATCGTTGCAATACCTGATGGCGAGGTTCTTGATGGTAGTATTCCGAACTCAAAAATGAAACTTTTACAAGCGTGGATTGAATTGCACAAGGATGAGCTTGTGGCAGACTGGGAACTTGCTGTATCTGGACAACAACCCTACAAAATTGATCCTTTGAGGTAAATTTTATGAACACAAGAATATTAGAAGCTACTGCAATAGAAGGGCATAAATTGAAGCTGATTTTCGATAATGGAGAGCAAGGGTTCTACGACTGTTCTGGATTATTGGATTTTGGTGTGTTTCAAGAATTGCAAGACAGAAATTACTTTAAGAAGGCAAAAGCCTTGGATGGAACCGTTGTTTGGCCTCATGGACAAGATATATGTCCTGATACATTGTATTTGGATTCTGTAAAAGATTGATCCTCAAAACTGTGTAACATGTGGCGCGATCCAATCATTGCAGAAGTTCGCCGCATACGCGAAGAGTATGCGGCGCAGTATAACTACGACATCAAGGCCATTTGCCGCGCTGCTCGTGAACGGCAAAAAACAAGCGGTCACAAAATCGTTTCGTTGTCCTCACGAGCTGCCATAGCATCTCAGAAAACCGACGCTCCCTAGTCCGACAACTTCCGCACGTACACGTAGTAAGGAGCGATAGTCCGCTCTATGCGGTCGTAGAACGAGGCGTAGAGTCGGTCAAGGCCAGCGGCGAGGTCGATCTCAAAACAGGCGCTCGTCGCAGTAGGATCGACTTCTTGCTGGAGATTTTGGCCGCCGATGGATAGTTGTGCCCAGCCGAGGGCGAGGGCGACTCCGCCCTCGTAGGCTGGAGCATTTTTCGACTCAATGCCGGCGCGGTACCAGCCGCTGTCGTCGCCTTCAATTCCCGCAGCAAGCGCATAGCCAGTTTCCTCGGGCCAACGCCGCAGTTCAATCTGGTAGCGGCCCGCCTCTTTGACATCAACGGCCCAAAAGCCACTCGCAATCTGCCCGGCGCGAACTTGGCGCTGATTCCAGACGGCGCTGCACGCCTCGTTTCGGATGTCGTGGGTGGTGAGTTTGGCGGGTTGGTCGTCCCCCCCCAAGGCAATCGGCTCGTCGCGGTCGAATTG
>JAJEEZ010000372.1:0-2601 GCA_022820705.1 Candidatus Latescibacterota bacterium
GCCGACGGCGCTAGCCCTTACTCGTACCACTGAGCTTGTAGGCTGAACAAGCGGCTGTACTCGCCGCCTTTGCGCATCAATGCCTCGTGCGTCCCTTGCTCGACTATTCGTCCATTTTTGAGCACGAGAATTCGGTCGGCGGCGCGGGCCGCGCCCAGCCGGTGCGAGATCATCACCGAAGCCTTGCCCTTAGTCATCTCCCCGAAGCGCCGATAGACCTCGGCCTCGGCCTTGGGGTCCAGCGCGGCCGTCGGCTCGTCCAGCACTACGAACTCAGCCGCCCGGGCCAGCGCCCGGGCCGTGGCCAGCTTCTGCCACTCACCCGTAGATAAGTCAGCCCCTCCTAGTTCCTTGCCCAGCAGGGCTTCGTACTGATCGGGCAATTCGGCGATAAACGACGCTGCGCCAGCTAGCTCGGCCGCCCGCTCGACAGAAACCGCTTGTCCCAAAGCCCCAAAGGCGATGTTGTCGCGCACGGGAAATTGAAAGCGCACAAAGTCTTGAAAAACCGCGGCAAAAAGCTGCCTGACCCGATTTTGAGGATAGGCCAAAAGAGGCTTGTCCCCGAGCAAGACTCGTCCGCCTGTCGGCTGGTACAGCCCCATCATCAGCTTGACCAAGGTCGTCTTGCCAGCCCCGTTTTCGCCGACTAGCGCGACGCGCTCGCCCGGCCGGATTTCTAGGTCAATGCCCGCGAGCACGAGGTCGCCGTCTGGATAGTGGAAGGACACCTGATCAAAGCGCAGCGGCAGGTTTTTTAGGTCTTGGCCTGCGTCCGCAGCCCCTCGGGACGCTTGGGGTGCCGTCAGGTCGAGGAATTCGTAGAGATCTCCTAGATACAGCGACTCCTCGTGCAGGGTGTTCAAGGAGCGCATGATCCCGCCGAGCTGCCAAGAAAACTGCTGCACGGCCCGCGCCAACATGCCGTACTGGCCGATGTTTAGCTGCGCTCCAGCGACCAACCAGACGAGGATCGTCAGGCAGCCGATGTATCCCCAGCCGCCGATGCTGGAGGTCAGCCCGCCGAGCCAAGCCCGCTTGGCCTCCAGCCCGCGGCGCTCTATGGCCAGCGCAACGGCTTTGTCGCGCCAGGTGTCGAGCAAGTGGTCGCGCAGCGTGAAGAGCCGCACCTCCATGGCTTGTTCGCGCTCGGTCAGCAATTCGCGGAAATAGGATGTCTCGCGGTATTGCGGCGTGCGCTCGCGATAGACGTAGTGCGTCTTTTTGCTGATCCACATCATCACCAACACCCCAGGGACGGAGCCGATCAAGGTCAGCGGCCCCAAGGCCCAATGCCCGGTCAGCAGTACGCCTACGACCGCGGCCATCCCTCCCAAGGTACCGACCGTGTCTAGCGCCACGTTGAGCAGGCTGAGGAGCCGGCCGCTCAGGTCTTCGTTGGCCCGCTTGAGCGCGTCGTAGAACGCGGGATGCTCGAAGTGGACTAACTCGACCTTCTGCACCTTGTCCACGACTTGCCGCTGCAAGCGCACGCTGACTCGGTCTTGGACATCTGTCTGCAAGACCGCCCGCACCATATCGAGCAGCATGTGGGTGAAAAGCGTGGCGAAAAAGCCGCCGACCCAAGGCAGGGTCTGTAAAAAGGCCGCTCGGCCACCGCCCAGCGCGGCGGCGAGCTGATCGACGATCCGCCCGGTGAGCCACAGCTCTACGGCCGGCAGCAGCGAGCCGATCAGCACGATGATGGCCAGCCCTCCTGTTCCCCAGGGATGGACGCGGAGCACCTCCTTGAGGAGCGTGGGCAAGAGGCGTATCGCGCTCAGTCGCTTCACGATCCCTCCTGTTGGTACCACTGCGCCTGCAGAGAAAACATGCGCGCGTATTCTCCACGGCGCTGCATCAACTCGGCGTGCGTCCCCTCCTCCAGCACCCGGCCCTCGCTCAGGACCAAGATCCGGTCGGCCACTCGCGCCGAGGCCATGCGGTGCGAGACGAAGACCGCGGATTTGCCTTCGCTCAGGGCCAAAAATTGGCGAAAGACCTCCAACTCGGCGCGCGGGTCGAGGGCCGCGGTCGGCTCGTCGAATACGAGGACTTGGGCGTCGCGGAAGTACGCGCGCGACAAGGCCAGCTTCTGCCACTGGCCGCGCGATAGGTCCTGCCCGCCCTCGAAGTAGCGGCCCAGCGTGGTGTCGTAGCGCTCGGCTAGGGACTCGATTAGCAATGCACTGCCGCCCGCGGTTGCGGCCCGCTCCACTCGGGCTTGGTTGGCGAGGGCTTCGGCTTGGCCATAGCCGATGTTTTCGCGCACGGTGCGCTGGTATTGCACGAAGTCTTGGAAGACTGCGGCGCAGCGCTGACGCAAGACCTGCGGGTCGATTTCGCGGCCGTCCACTCCGTTGTAGAGGACGCGCCCCGCGCTCGGCTGATATAGCCCTAAGAGCAGCTTGATTAGGGTCGTCTTGCCGGCCCCGTTTTCACCCACTAGCGCGAGCTTTTCCCCGGGCCGAAGCCGCAGATTGACCCCACTGAGCACGAGTGGCCCGTCGCCATAGGCAAACCCCGCGTCCTCAATCGCGATTTCCAATGGCGCGGCGGGCAGGACTGTTTGGCCCTCCGGCTCGGGAGGCGACTCGACGA
>JAJEEZ010000034.1:0-5129 GCA_022820705.1 Candidatus Latescibacterota bacterium
TCAATCAAGTTGCGGGTCTCGTCGCGGTCTTGGCGCAGTTCGTTCAGCCGCGCCCTCTCCTCGGCTCCCTGTGCCAACCGGCGGCCGCCTTGGAACAGGGGCAGCGACACGTTGGCCATCACGCGCCAGCCTTCGCCGGTGTCCAGTGCGGGATCCAAGCCTTGGCTGGATAGCGACCGGCGACCGGAACCCACCAGCTTCCAAGTCTGACCGTTACCGCTCCAGTTCAAGCCGAGGTCGGTGTCTTGGACATCCTTGGTCAGTTGCAGGCCGACGTGGGGTAGCCACTGCCAGAATACACTGCGCGCTTGGTGTTGCTGTTCGCCTATTTGCCAGACGAGTTCGGCGAGGTGGGGCCGGTTGGCGCGGGCTTCCTCGATGAGGGCTGGTAGGTCCTCTTCGCTGGGGTCGAGTAGCTGTAGTTGCTCGTAGGGCGGGCCGACGATCTCGATGGCGCGGAGCGAGCGCTTGCCCACGAGGCCGATCTCGGTGAAGAGTTTCAGATGTAGGGCGCGCAGTTCGCGCTGGAGGTTGTTGATGCGCGACTGTTCCTCCAACACCTCTAGCTCGGCCTCGTGCAGTTCCACGGGCCGCGCCAAGCCGGCGTCGAGGCGCGTTTGCACTCGGTCCATTTTAGCGCGGAAGTAAGCGAGCAACTCGTCGCGGCTGGCGATCTCGTCGCGCGTCAGCAGCAGGCGGTAATAGGCTTGGCGCACCTTGCTATCCACGGCGATGATGGCCTCGCGGTAGCGCGCCTTTTCCGCCTGCTCCTGGTGCTTGGCGACAAAGCGCGCTGGGGTAGTGGCTCCGTAGCGCACGATCTCTTGCTGGGCTTGCAAGAAAAGCTCGCGTTGGCTTCGACCTGAGCTCAGCCGAAGGTCGGTCTCTGGCGCGTCGGCGAATTCGCTGCGCGCGTAATCCGCGTTCAGGCCGATGGTCGGGAGCTGCTCGGCGTAGTCGAGGCGGGTGCGTGCCGACATTTGGTTCCAGCGGGCGCGGGCCGCTCCGAGCACTGGGCTGTGGTGGCCCGCTTCGCGCTGACAAGTCGTTAGATCCCACTCCTCTGCGGGGGCGATACTCGCCAAGCAGCAGAGGGCTGCCAAGGCCGATCGATAAGCCGTCATCGCTTGCTCCATTGCACGGTGAAGACGGCGATGCCCAGCACGATGCTCACCAGCAAGATCACCAACCCGGTGATGCCCCAAAACGAGCCATCGCTCTTGATGTTTATGTTGACGGTGCGCTCGACCGACTCGATCCACTGTCCCTTGTGCTGAGTGCTGGCGCTGGTCTTGACTTCGTAGCGTCCTATCTCGGCGCTGTTGAGGGGGCGCACGGTCAGCACGGCTTCTATTTCCTCGCGCGGCGGGAGCAAGGCGATTTCCTGCGGCTCAAAGGCGACATTCCAGCCGGGCGGCGACAGGGCTTGCAAACGGATGTCGAGCAATTCAACCGTGCCGAGGTTGCGTAACTGCCAAACGGACTGCGACTCGCCGTCGCCATTCACCGAGAGGTCGAAGTTAAGAGTGGTCAACTCTAATTCAGCCCGGCCGGTGGGCACCAGTTGCAGTTGCTCATAGCCAATGCCCATGGCTTGCAAGCGCGCTGGGTCGGCCGCAGCTAACACCTCGGCATCTACAGTATTTGGTTCGTAGGCCAGCACCGAGAAAATCAGCGGCTGATCCACCGTGAAACTCTCGTCTTGTTCGGGGACGTACACATTGAGGGTGAGCGAGTCGCTGGAGTGGTCGCGGGAAAAGCGCAGCCGCGACAGGTTGCGGCCTCCGCTCTCGAACTCCCAGCGGAAGTCGTCCGGCAGGCCGTGCGCCATGAGCTGGAAAATCTTTTCGTCTTCGGCCAGCCGCTCTAGCTGTAGCTCGTACGCCACTGAGTTGCCCAAAGGGCCTTCTTGGGAAAACTGCGTGGCGTACACGCGCACTACGTCGCGGGCCGAAGCCTTTTCGAGGTGAATGACATGGTCGTCCGTGCGGTTGAGGTATTGGAGTTGCACTGTGAGGTCTTCGACTTCGGGACGCTGCAAGCCGACCTCGACTTCGACTTCCTCGCCGAGAGCCAGCACGGGGATGTGGACTTGGTAGGGCTGGCCGACCATGACGTGGTCGGCGAGGATGGTGACGAAGATGTTGTTCACCTGCAATAGCGACGCGGCGTCTTGGTCGAGACCGTTGATGGCGTAGCGCCGGCGAGCTTGATCGACCATCTGCGCCAAGTGGAGGCCTGAGTCGTTGCGCAAGGTGAGACGGACGCGCACCTTGTCGCCCTCGACGCCGTATTTTTGGCCGTTGACGACCGTCAGGTGCGTGGCGTCAGCTAGTGAGTTGAGGAAGGCGCGCTGTAGGTTTAAATCGGCTCGTTGCCGCTCTTCACGGGCGCGCTCAAACCGCTCGCGGGCAATGCGTAGCTCTTGGCCGGTGACCACGCCGCGCTCCTTGAGGCCGATCATCTGCTCGTGCTCGATTTCGACTTCGGCTTCGCGCGCTTTGGCCTGCTCTAGAATTAAGTGAGCCTCTTGGAGATCGAGCAGGATGCGCTGTTGTTCTTTGGTCAGGATCTCAGACTGCGCCGCCAAGGCGAACACCAGCAGGCCGAAAACATATAAGATGGAAGACATGGCGGCACTCCTTTCGGTAGCAACTCAGTTGTCCTTTACATTCGGCCGCTCGTCCTCAGCAGCTCTTCTACGAACTCAACCTTGTCGTCTATCTGGAGCTCGCGGTATAATTCCAATGCTTGCCGCCACTGAAGTAAGGCATCATAAGGAGCCTGATTCGACGCATAGACTCCCCCTAAGCTAACTCTAACGTCGGCTACGGCCTTCGAGTCCGATACTTTCTCAAACCGTTGCACGGCCTGCCGGTACGCCTCTTCTGCCGCATGAAAGTTTTCAACCTTCACGTAGGCATTACCCAAAATGGCCGCTTGTACCGCCCCACCTTTGTCGTCTCCAATCGCGTCAAACAGCACCCTAGACTGCTGGAACAACTCCGCAGCTTCTCGCGTGTCACCTTTCTCCAATAGCACCTGCCCCAGACCGCCCAAGGCCCGAGCCTCAAACTGTTTATGGCCTAATTTTCGTTGGATGCCCAGCGTCCGACGATACATGGCTTCCGCCTCATCAAATCGACCCGTCTGACTATATACGCTCCCCAAGACGCCGTAGTGATGCGCCACCGTGTCGCGCTGGAGCCGCTCCTCAATCTCAATGCCTTTTTTTAGAATGTCCTCGGCCTCGGCCAAACGCTGCTGTTGGAAATAGACCATACCCAAGCCCTGATAGTGGCCAGAAATACCCGGCAGATCGCCGAGTTCTTCGCACACGTTCAGCCCCTGCTGGAAGTAGGCCTCAGCCTCCTCTAGTTTGTTTTGATGGAGTGCCAACAGCCCCAAGTTGCCGCATTCTTCCGCCCAATAGGCACTATTGCCCGACGCCTCGTGAAGTTGCTGAGCGCGGGTGTGCAATTCTCGCGCCTCAGCAATTTTTCCTTGGAGATGGGCGACAAAGCCTCTATTGCTATAGTTGACGGCTAGACGCTCCTCATCACGACGTTCACTATTGATCTCAAAGGCCGCATCGAGATAGTCAACCGCCTTATTCATCTGTCCCTTGACTTGGTACATAAGTCCCAAGCCGCTACACGCATCGGCTTCCATCTCCCTATCCTGCCACTGCCGTGCTTTCGCAAGGGCTCTTCGGTAAAGCCCTTCGGCCTTGTCGAGTTCACCTTGTTCCTTGTAATAGCGACCCAAAAGGAGACAAGCCTTCGCTTGGGTGCGCACATCTCGATTTTGTGCGACCCGTGCCCGCTGTATCGCTACGTCTCGTTCGGGAATTAACGGAATGATTTCCATGTGTTTGAAATACCTTTCTTGTTTATTGCACCCGCCAAATTGACCCACTTTAGCTCGGTTCACAGGTCAGGCTGTTGAGGTCGTAGATCGAGAACAGGTCAATGGAGTTGAAGCTCAATCTCGGCAATCTGTCTTCGTCAAGGCTCAGCCCAAAGCCCACTGATTCGGACGATGGTCCAACAGGAATTGGTACTGCTGCCAGTCCGCATCCGTGAGGGTCCGGTAGCTTTGGTCGAACTCGACTAAGTCCTCTACTAGGGATTCTTCAGGCAGGAACTGGTCTGGCCACAGGTGAGCGAACCAAAAGTAGAGCAAGCGGATGCGCGGCTCTTGAAATTTGTCAGCCATATACTCGATGGCCCGATGGCGCACCGCCGTCTCTGCGGCGTTGAAGTCGTGGTGGTGGTAAAGATGGTACGTGTCCGCCGGCACTCCATAGAGCCGACACCCATATTGCTGGCACCGGTATGCCAACTCCCATCCCTCGCAAAAAGGAATATTGATGTCGAACCCCCCGATAGATCGCAACACCTCGCGGGGAAGGGCGCTATTATGAGGAGTCAGACCTAGCCAAGCCACAGCAGCGTCCGGGCACCGGCGAAAGAGATCGATTTGTTCGTCCTGCATCTGTTCCAGTTCGGGGAACGGGTAGCCGCCGGGAAGGGCCCGCTCGTGGATTGCTGCGAAATCGTGGCGAACCATCGCTTCGGTCAAGATCAACTCTGCCCGGTGGCTCTCTAGGTAGTCCTTCTGGACGCTGGGGATGGCGACATTAGCGAGCGACCCGCGTTGGGGGTCTTGGAAAAACTCCAATTCGGCTAGTGAGTATAGCTGGCCGCACAATACGCTATCTGACCCGTGTTCTCGAAAGGCGTCTAAATACGTTTGTAGCAGGTCAGGGGCCGGCAGAGCGTCTCCGTCGAGCAACACGACTAGGTCTCCCGCGGCTTGGTTGATCCCTCTGTTCCGCGCCGAGCAGCGCCCTTCGTTCGGATAGAGTCTGATCGGCTTCATATTGTCGATGTGCAACGCATCGAGCATCTCTGTCGTGCCATCGGTCGAGCCGTCATCAATCACCAAGACTTCAAAGCACTCGGGCGAAAGAGTCTGGCCCTCCAAGCCGCTCAAAACCAAGCGGAGCCGTTCTCGTTGATTGTACGTAGGTATGACGACACTAATTTCCATGTGTATCCCTCGGTTCAGCCTTCATCGAGGATCTCGGTCTGCAAGTGGCACTCATACGGCAATTCGGTCTGCAA
>JAJEEZ010000602.1:0-3394 GCA_022820705.1 Candidatus Latescibacterota bacterium
ATACCTTGAAAATACCACTAAATGAGAAACTGCGTAACATCAGTCTTTTATATACAGCGTCTTCCAAGTATTCACGATACCACCTCCTCGAAAATGTCGCTGAGCGACATGCCGCGATTTTGTCTCAACTCTTCAATGTTGCCGCTGACTGCGATCTCACCGTGGCGCAGAAAGACTACCTCTTCTATCAGCTCTTCCACTTCGCTGACGAGGTGGGTCGATATCAGAATCGTCTGCTCGCCGACGCGAAACTCACTCAGCAGGGTCTCCAGGATGCGCCGACGCGAGGGCGGGTCGATCCGTCCCAGCGGCTCGTCCATGAGCACCAACTCGCTCGGCCGCGAAAAGGCAGCTACCACCTTCAGTCGCGCCCGCTGACCATCGGACAGGGCACCGATTTTCCGGTGGCTATCGACGTTCATCAGGCCGAGCAGCTCGTGGGATTTGTCCATGTCCCAGCCGGGGAAGAACGCGGCTAGGAATTCGAGTTGCTCGCTGACGAGCATCCAGTCGTAAAACGGACTGACCTCGGGCAGGTACGAAGTGATGCGGCGCGTTTGGATGCCGACGGGGTAGCCCGAGACGCTCGCGCTGCCTTCGCTGGCGTGGGCGACGCCGGCGAGGATTTTGAAGAGCGTGCTCTTGCCGCTCCCATTTTCGCCGAGAATGCCCATTACCCGGCCTTTTTCGACGGTTAGGGAGATGCCCCCTAAGGCCGTCACGCCGGCGTATCGCTTCCACAGGTTCTTTACTTCTATCATAGCGTCACCTCCTCTGAAATTTCGCGCAGCAGGTCGTCGATTTGTTCGCGTGAGAGGGCCAAGTCGCGGATCTCGGCGACAAAGCGGTCGCGCGCAGCCTCAGCTAGGGCGCGGCGCTCGCTGTCGATGCGTTTGGCGCTCTCGGTTATCGACGATCCCTCGCCGCGTCGGGTGGTTATAAATCCTTCGCGCTCCAATTCCATGTAGGCTCTGGACATGGTATTGGGATTGACGCCCATCTCCTTGGCCATTTCCCGCACCGACGGCAAAGGGCCTCCGGCCTGATAGACGCCTTGGACGGTGCGTTTTTTCACCGCCTCAATGATCTGCAAATAGATGGGGCGAGTGGGATCAAAATCGAGCGGCATCTTCTCGCTCCTTTCTGGTTGGGGTTTTGTCTTGTTGTAACAGTGTTCTATCTACATAATACACTATTGTAATAGAGAAGTCAAGAATTTTTTAAGGACGGCTTCCCGCGCTCGGAGGGGATTTTATAAACTGTTATTTATTGTGGACTTGTGGAGCTACAACTGATCTTCCTCGGTGGGTACACGCCCCTGAGAGAAGTCAGTTACTCGCCGTTTGCTAACAACTCGCCGATGGGTTGGGCCGCTTTCAGGCCGTGCCCCGAAAGCACGGCCACGATCCGCTGACCCGGCTCTACCAGACCGTTGGCCCAGGCTTGGCGCAGGCCGTCCCATATCACGGCCGAAGTGGGTTCCACGCAGAAACCGGTCCGGCCCAACTGACGCAGGTCCCGGACTATGGCCTCTTCGGAGACGGCGACTACGGTACCTTCTGACTGGTGCAAGGCGCTGATGACTTCGCGGTCTCTAACCGGGCGGGGTAGGGCAATGCCCTCGGCCCGAGTGGGACGCGGAGAAGCGGCGGGGGCGACCACGTCCAAGCCGGCATGGAAGGCCTGGTACAGCGGCGAGACGTGTTCGGCTTGGACGGCAATGAGGCGCGGCAGGCGGTTGACTAGCCCGGCCCGCTGCAAATCGAGGAAGCCGCGGTACAGGCCCAGTAAGATGCTGCCGGCCCCGACTGGACAGACCACTGCGTCGGGGGCGGTCCAGTCGAGTTGCTCGGCTAGTTCAAAGGCCAAGGTTTTGAGGCCTTCTATAAAGAGGGGGTGCCACAGGTGCGAGGCGTACACGGCCCCAGTGCGGTCAATGTATTCGAGCAGAGCCTCGGTGGCCCGAGGGCGCGGGCCTTCTACCGGAACTAGTTCGGCACCGTACAGGCGGATCTGCACCAGTTTGCCCGCAGAGGCCGAAGCTGGACAAAAGACTTTGAGGCGCACCTTGGCGCGGGCTGCGTACGCGGCTAGGGAGGCCCCGGCGTTGCCCGAGGAATCCTCTACTGCTTCCTCTATGTCCAGGTCGTGCAAATAGCTCATGAGCAGGGCGGCCCCGCGATCCTTGTACGAGCCGGTGGGCAGGGTGTGGTCGCATTTGGCTAGGACCGTCATACCCTCCAGATCGAAGGGAATTAGAGGAGTCCGGGCTTCGCCGAGAGAAACGGGGTCGCCCACCGGGGGTAGGGCTTCGCGGAAGCGCCACATGTCGTCGGGGCGGGTGGCGATCTGGTCGAGGGGGAAGGTTGGGGTGGGGTACTGACATTCGAGGGGTGCGTCGCAAGCGAGGCAGCGGTAGGGGGCCGGGGCTTGGGGATAGGGGGTCTGGCAGGCGGAGCAGTGGAAGGTGAGGGGCATGGGTGAAACCTAGACGCGATAGGCAAACAGTTTGGCACCGAGCATGCGCACCCGGATGCCGACCGCCTCGCCGGCTGCGGAGATGTCAGAGCGGCCTTGCCAGGTTACTACCCGGTCTTCGCAATCACCCGTTAGACGGTCGCATTCGTCAAAGGTGAACCCCGGCAGCGGGTCGGCGTCGGGGAGCATCAGCGACGGCAGCTTTTCCAGCAGTTCAATCTGAATCCAGCCGCCCGGCTCGCAGCGATAGTTGAGGCGCAACTCGTCGTGGACGCGGAAGAGAGAGGGCAGGGAGAAGCAGCCCTCGGATTCGGCGCGTATTCCGCAGAACCGGTGTGGACGCCAGCGCGCCCAGCGAATCTGCTGCGGCTGCCGCAAGGGAAAGAGCTCGTGCACCTTGTCGGCGGGGCAATCGTGAATGACTGAGAAGGCCGCGTATGGACAGGCCCAGTAGCCATCGGGCAGTTCGACGAGGCCGCTGCGCCAGAAGTGGGCCATGCACTCGTCGCCGTCTCCTTCGGAGCCTAGCGGCAGGACTGGCTGGCGTTCGGGACGGGACCAGTAGAGGCCGTCGCGGCTGAAGGCGATCTGCCCGTCGATGGTGCTGGCGATCTGGTGGTACACGGGGATGAGCATGCCGTGTAGGTCGTCGCGGCCTGGGTACGGGAAGTAGTTGGCACCGTAGAAGCTGATGTCGGGCGGGTCTTCGGTATCGGGGTGATGGATCAGCTTTGGAGCGGGCCAGTTGGCAAAGTCGGAGGTGCGCGAAAAGCCGATTGTGCGGATCTGCATGCCCTGTTCGAGCCTGTTGACGCCAATGCCTTCGAGCAGTTCGGCGGGATAGCCCATTAGCTGGATGTAGGCGAAGTAGTTGCCTCGGTGTTCGTCGTAGCGGGCCGATATGCCGCCGTTGACC
>JAJEEZ010000186.1:0-5325 GCA_022820705.1 Candidatus Latescibacterota bacterium
TCTGGCTCGTCGAACTTATGAAGGTTCGTAGCTATATCAACCAAAGCAGCGGTGTCTTCTATCTCCTCAAGTATCTCTTCAGGGTTCTTATTCATCTCTATCCTCTCCATCCCAGCTTTCGGTACGTCTTGGCCCGTTCGACGCAGGATAAGCCTCGTCGATTAGGCGTCCTTTACGAATATTTCTGCGAGTAGCCTGATGAACTCTAGCTAGGTAATACTCTGGTTGACCGATGCAGGTTCGTCGAGTGGTTTTCTAGCAAGATCAAAATCTGGAAACATCTTAATGGCTGCCGTCTCTGCCTTCGACAGCTCCTCATAACACTCGATATGTTGAAATCCTTTAGAGTTGCTTGCAGCGGGGGGTTCATTCGTGGGGTTTCCCACAGGGCAGGAATGAGTAGGGTAGCCCGCGGGGTCAACAGCTAGGACTTCTTGGAGTATCCTAGTCTCTGTGTAACTACCCAAGTTTTGGCGTCTGATGCGGGAGATTACAAGATCGCCGACGTGCATGGGCTACTCCTTCTTCAAATCGGACGGTCTGGCGCCGCCGAGGATGCCGCAGCGAGTCACTTGGGTTGAAATTAAAGCGGTGATTTGACGCTCCTTTTCATCTAGTTCATCTGCGAGGTCGTTGGCAAACTCGGAAAAAAGTCTCAGAACCGAGTTTTTGCGTAGCGCGACCTCCATAGACGTACCTTGGGAGTCGTCAATCTTTACAAGTAAAACGTTGTCAAATTGCGAATCTTGCTCTATGCAGAGCAGGAGCCCATTCAGGTCTTCAATGGTTGTCTTGTATGGTGCTCTAGCCATCATCCCTACCGCTGGCCGACGATTAGTTCTTATTGAGAAGATTCGAGTAGAGGTTGTCGATGCGGCTGTTCAGGTGTCTTTCTGCCGCGTCAATCTTATCGGACAGACGCTTTTCAACGCCCGACACATCGCGGGTGATCTTCCACAGAAACAGGGCCAAGCCGATAAAGCCGATAAGGTTGATGTACTCGGGCATGGTCAATCGTCCTCTCGCACGAAAAAAGCCCCCGACAGTTGTAACCAGAGTCCCAAGGGATTCTGCTGTCGAGGGCTTTCACTGCTTAGCTATGGGTAGGGGCGAGACTCTGGTTACGGAGACAAAGATAACGCCTCAGCGACCAAGGCGCAATCACGCCGCCGGCCGCGGTCGCGGCGACCAGCGACCAGCAACCGTCGAGAAGGCACAGGGGAAAACCTCGAACCACAGCACGGCACCCAGCTCGCCATTGCCGAGGATAAATCCCTCGAAATAGGTAAAGGGCACTGCGTCGTAGCGCAGATCGTGGCGGGCGACCCGGTCGCGGATATCCGCGATATTGTCTTTCACGACCCCTCCACTGCCCTCCGGCGCGTTGCCTGTCGGCGTGCTTCACCCGCGACCGTGAGTTTGCCCTCCTCATCGTAGTAGCCGTCCTCGTGTCCGGCGACTAGGGGACCGTACAAATCGGGCCGACGCGCGACAAAGCGCGACCGTCCTTGACTTTTGTCCCGTTGCGGCAAGGGGACGTATTGCACGCTGACGCATTCGGTTTCGTACTTCTCCAAGTGCAATTCCCCGCTTGGGCTGATGATTACCGCGCTCCAAGTGTTGGCAATGACAATCCAGCAGTGGTTGTCCCGAGCCCGCCAGCGCATTTTTTCAGTGTTCTCCGGCCCGCCGCTGCCGTCCATGGGAATAAAAATGACCTGCGCCCCTTGGACCCCCAGCACCGCGCAATTATCCACGGTGCGGTCGCTACACAGCAGAAAGCCCAACCGGCCCAAAGGCGTGTCGAACGGCTGCAGCGCTCGTCCTGGCGTGATGGCATACTCTCCCGCAGTGGTAATTTTGCGGTAATGAGCGATCACCTCGCCTTGCGGATCGAGCATAACACAGGCGTTGAACAGGGTCTGGTCTTCCCGTTCCAGCAAGCCGAATATCAGATAAGTCCCCAATTCTTTGCACAACGCGCCCGCCCGCTGGATATAGGGTCCGTCCGGCACGGTCTGGGCAATTTCCAACATATCCGCCAATTGGGATGTGGGATCTGCATTAAACACATAACCATCCAGCACGGACTCGGGCGCGACAATCACTTGGGCACGACGCCCGGCCGCCTCCCGGACATAGGTCTCCAGCCGCTGGAAATTATCCTCCAATTCCCAGGGGGCCGATTTCAAGGTGACAATTCCGACCAGCATGTTCTGTCTCCTATAGCAGTCCTAAATGATTTGAACGATTCGAGCGAGGGATTGTCTTGTGCATCCTATTCTGCGTCCATCTGCGGATCACCTTGGAAATGATATAGGATTGCTATATCAGAGGGTAACGGCAAAGAGTTGAGCGCGCGCCATGCGAAATCGCAAATGAATCTTCCGGCCCTTCAACGCCGACAGATCCGACTTGCCCCGCCAACTCACCACGGCTTCCAACTCGTCCCCAGACATCCGGTCGCAGTCGGCAAAACTGAATCCTTCTAGGGCAGGGACTAGAGCCGCGCCCGTTCGATTGGGCAAACTGCCATCGACGATTTCCACTTCGACAAAGGCACCCGGCAACAAGGTCTTGAAGTTGATCTTGAGCTGTTGGCCGGCGCATAGCTGTTCGCTCAGGGCAAATTCCGCCCAATCGTCCGCTTCCCAAGCCACCAGCCGATCGCGCTTCCACATGGCCCAGATGTACTCGTGCGGCTGGTCAGAAGAGCGGTTGTGCGGGTGCGGACAGGCCAGGGTCAGCACGCCCCAGCGGTCTTGGTCCAACTCTACCAGTTCCGGCGTCGGGTACAGGCTGCCATAGCGCTCGCTCATCGGAATGATCGGCTTGCGTTCCGGCCGGTACCAGAGCTGGCCATCGTAACTGGTCGCCAAGTACACATCGACCAGATCGCTGGCCCGGCGATAGGGACTGAAGAACATGAGGTGCGGACCGTGCGGATGGCGACAATAGCCCGGCGCATAGATATCCCAATCGGGCGGATCGTCTGGCTCAGCCGTGAGCACCATGAGGTGGTTGTCCCACGGCCCGCGAAAAGTATCGGCTTCGTAGCGCGACACTGCCCGGCGCCGCTCGCGACCGCTGCGCAAATAAATGACGTATTTACCGCTATCGGCATCGTAGGTGAGAATATTCTGCGTATCGAGCAAAAAGGGCGGTGCCATAATCGGCTCGGGCAGGTGAGTCCAGCTATAGCCGTCAGCCGACACCCCAGCGGTGACCACCACCTGCGAGGTTATGTTGGCACCGATTTCACCGGCGTCGCCGGCCGCCTCGCGCTTGGCCCGCAATTCCATCACTTCCGCCCGACTGGCTGGCCGTCCGTCCACCTCGAATTTGCCGGTAATGCCGATGGCCTTATAGCGCTCCTCGTCGCTGCCATTGGGATCGCGCATGACGTTCATGTACCCGTAGGACGAACCCACTTGGTCGCAGACAAAGAGGATATTGTTATCCTTGGAACCTGCGTATTCGACTCGCCCCAATTCGGGCCGCTCCCAGTGAAAGCCATCGCCGCTCTCGGCGTAGCACCACAGTCCGGGCACTTTGCCCGGCACGTGGCCGGCCTGCACCCAAGGATCTTCGGGGTCGGCGAAGCAGCAATACCACAGGCGATAGCGGTCGCCTTCCTTTACCAAACTCGGGTAGTGGATATTGCCGGCTTCCCAGCGCTTTTGGCGCACCATGACCGGCTCAGAGCACTCGGCTTGCTGCACGGCCAAGCGGATACCGGTGGGCAAATCCTGGGGGAAATACAGTCCTTCTTCGTCGTGGCTGACGTAGCCGGGCCAAATCCCGTGCCAATCGAGTGCGGGTACGGTTTTGGCCTGTAACTCGTCCATTTATCTTTTCTCCTTATCCTCGTTAAACGCGAGGGCTGTTCCCGGTTCGATAGGCGTACAGGCTCGTAGCATTATCGGCGCGGAAGTGCAAGCGGATAGTCCGGCCGACAAAAGGCGTCAGATCGCGCCGCGACGGCCCCCAAGTAACCTCGCAATCCGTCTCGTCTCCCCGTTCCAACCCATTGCACGAATCAAAGTCAAACCCCTCTGGCACGGCGGCCTCCTCAATGACGCGCACCTGCAAGTGTCCAAATAAACAGGTAGCATTGACCCCGAGCCTAGGGCCAACGACTTCAATCGGTTCAGTCATCAATTCGCCGCCCCCGATACCACAGCGCAGCGCCACAAAGCGATCCTTGCGCAGAGTCACTAGCCCGATCGAACTGGTGGAATTTCCCTCGGTGCCGTGGGCCTGGGGACGGCCCGAATACCACATGTACAGCGTATCCCCCACAAGAGCGGGGGGATTAGACGACAGAGAAGACCAAGCCCCGTCCCAAGTGCCCGGCGAGCCAACCGGCAAAAATTCCTCGCGCCGGCCCACCCGCTGCCAGTGGTCCAGATGCCGCGCCGTAGCCAGTTGCACCGGCCCCAGTTCCGTGGCCGAGTGCAGCATGCCGATGAAACCAATGTACTGGTTGCCATAGACAAAGGGAGCCATCACGTATAGCTGATCCCTCGGATCGTCGAAATCATCCGGTTTGATAATGGTTTTCAGCGGCGTCCAGTGGACGAAATCCTCGCTGCTGGACAGGGCAATGACGCGGCGATACTGCTTCCACTCGAGCACAAAGTGGTCCATCAAAGTTTCATAACGACGCGAAGTAGCTAGGTAGCGCCGCTGCATGGGATCGTACACCAGCGCGCCAGCATCGCCCGAGCGAGGCACGTAATTGCGGTCATCCAGCCGCCAGTGAATACCATCTGGCGAAAAGGCCGCGTACATGCCGTGGTGGTCGCGGATTTTATCGAATAGCACTTTGCGCAGAGCATTGCGCGCTTGGCGGTCCATAGTAGGCGTTTCCTGCGGAGCGTCCGCGGTGGGACGCTGCTGGTACATACCCATCTTATACCGTTTGGACGGATCTTGCTCCTGCGAGTCTTTGACCACGCCCCACGGATCCAAACCGTACTGCACACCCGGCGGCGGATAGACGATATTGTTGGCACTGGACCCCTCGCAGGCCACGATCCCCAGCTCCGGCTTTTCCCACGCAATGCCGTCTTTTGAGGTCGCGTAACACATAAAGTGCCCTTGGCCGGTGCGCTCGTACAGGTCGTTGTTGCTCGAATAATACCACATCTTGAAGCAATTTTCGTCGTCGTCGTAGAGCACCGAGCCCCACAATTGCACGGCTTGCCCCTCCCAAGGCCGATCGGGTTTTAACACCGGCTCTGTCAGCACGCGCTCGGGCCGCTGCACCTTGCGCACAAAGCCGGGGGGATCTTGTACTTCCACGTCGTCGAGAAATAGATG
>JAJEEZ010000616.1:0-3253 GCA_022820705.1 Candidatus Latescibacterota bacterium
CCGTCGAGTTGTTGGGCCGACAAGAGCAATGGGGACAGGTCGCCGTCCTGTACCAACCCGCGTGTATCCTCTTAGAGGACATCGAACCGGGCCATCAGCACATAGACCTTATTTACTTTAGCCGCGTGGTAAGCGGGCAAGCCCGCGTCAATCCTCGCGAATCCACGCAATTGCGCTGGTGCGACCACGCCGCCTTGGGCGATGCGGCCATCGCCGAGGACATCCGCATCCTCGGACGCCGCGCCATTGCATCCATCGACGCAGGAGAAGTGGTAAACTGTGGCTAGGACTGCCTTGATCTATCACCCCGACGTCTTGTTGCACGACACGGGCGAGGGACATCCAGAGCGCCGCGCGCGCTTGGAATCCATTGTCCAACACTTAAAAGATCGCTCGCTGTGGGACGAAATGCTGCACCTCCAGCCGCAGCCAGCATCGCGCCATGCCCTGCTCAGAGCCCACTCGCCCGTCCACTTGGACCGAGTAGCGGACCTCGCACAGGTCGAGTATTCCGTCTATGTGAGCCGTGATAGCGAATTCTCTCCAGGCACGTACCGAGCCGCCCTCCTAGCGGCCGGAGCGCCCCTAACCGCCATCGACGCCCTACTCGCCGGCCACGCCGACCATGCCTTCTGCTGCATGCGCCCTCCGGGCCATCACGCCGAAGTCGAGCAAATCATGGGCTTTTGCTTCTTCAACAATGTGGCGGTCGCCGCTCACTACTTGCGGGCCGAATGCGACTGCGACAAGGTGGCGATCATCGACTGGGACGTTCATCACGGCAATGGCACACAGCACATCTTTGAAGAAGACGGCTCGGTATTTTTTTGCAGCATCCACCAATCTCCCCTCTATCCGGGCACTGGTGCAGCCGACGAGCGCGGGCTGGGAGCGGGCCGCGGCCAGACCTTGAACATCCCGGTCCCAGCCGGTAGCACTGATGCCGATTACCTCGGCCACTTCGCCGACACCATCATTCCCGCTATAGACCAGTTCCAACCCGACTTCATCCTCCTGTCGGCCGGCTTTGACGCCCATCGCAACGACCCTCTCGGGCAAATCCTGCTCAGCTCAGAGGGCTATGGCCAGCTAACCGAATTGGTGCTCCAGCTAGCCACCCGCCACTGCGAGGGCCGCCTCGTCTCCCTGCTAGAGGGCGGATACGACTTAGAGGGAACCGCGACTTCCGTGGCCGCTCACCTAAGCGCCCTGCTGGCGTCTTGAGGCTTGGTAAATACGTAGATAGCGACTTGGGACGCTAGCGATGCGCAGCGAGTTCGATGCCCGTCAGCCCACGATGTGCCGTGCGCGACACGGCGAGGAGAAAACCTTTGACCGCACTGCCAGATTTTCGCCTCGAAACCCATTTTTCCAAATGGGAATTCCAAGCCCGCCATCACCTGACGGCGTCCGATGCCGAGAGTATGCGACTCGACGAACTGCTTGCTATGGCGACGCCCCAACAGCGCGAAGCCTTCAAAAAGATGTGGCTCGGCTATACCGAAACCTGGGGCGCTCCAGACCTACGCGAAGCCGTTGCTTCAATCTACGAGCACCAAACTGCTTCCAACGTGCTCTGCTTTGCCGGGGCGAGCGAGGGCATATTCGCGGCAAACACCGTGCTGCTCGACCCCGACAGCCATGCCGTCGTGGTCACACCGAACTACCAGTCGCACGAGTCTCTGCCCGAGACGATCTGCGAGGCGACCGGCGTGCCGCTCAATCCAGATGACAACTGGTCGCTCGACCTAGACCGCGTCGCCACAGCAATCCGCCCGAACACGCGGCTCGTGACGATTAACTTCCCGCACAACCCAACGGGTGCGATCCTGCCGCTTGACCACTACCAATCACTGATCAAGCTCTGTCGCGAGCACGGCATTTATATCTTGCACGACGAGATATTCAACGGACTCGGGCCGACCGGGAGGAAGCATTTGCCCTTCATTGCCGACCTCTACGAACGCGGCCTATCCCTGAACGTCATGTCGAAATCCTTCGGCCTGCCGGGATTGCGCATCGGCTGGATCGCCTCTCAAAACCGCGAGGTGCTCTCGAAGATGGAACGGCTGAAACACTATTTGTCGATCTGCAATTCAGGCCCGAGCGAGCGGTTAGCCGTCATCGGCTTGGAAAACCGCGCAAAAATCCTCGCACGTAACTGCAAGATCATCGACGAGAACTTGCCCAAATGGGATACCTTCTTCGCCCGCCATCCGGCCCTCTTTGAATGGCGGCGTCCAGACGGTTCCTGCATGGCCTTCCCGCGTTACCTCGGTTCCGAGGGTGTTGAGGAATTCGCCCGCGCACTGATCGAGGATAGCGGAGTCCTGCTTCTGCCGAGCCCCATCTACCGCTCCGATCTCGGCTCAACCCCGACTGACCGCTTTCGGCTCGGCTTCGGACGCAAGGGACTGGATGAGGGATTGGCTGCCTTGCAAGCCCATGTCGCTTGTCGTTAGCTCGAAATAGGTTGGGCGGCGTGGGCACTCATTTGTCAATCAGCCACTGCGAACCGCATCGTCTCTCTGCTAGAGGGAGGCTACGACTTAGAGACGACCGCAGCTTCCGTAGCTGCTCACCTGAGCGCCCTGATGTCAGCTTGAGGCTTGGTAAATACGTAGATAGCGACTTGGTGTTCGACCGAATTCCACGTCTCGACGCGCATTTCTCGCCGCTGACTATAGCCTTGGGCGACGAGCTGCGAGACGAAGGCAGCGGCGTCCTTGCGTTGCGGATCACCGAGGTAAAAGCGACCGCCGGGCAGCAACATCTTGCGCAGGATGCGCTCGAGATAGCGGTGGTTCTTCTTTTCGTAGATGATGTCCGACCCGACCAAGCACTCGTACGGCCCTCCCACGGGATTGCGCCAGTCCAAATAGGCCACCCGGTGGTTGTGCTGGACTTCGTTGAGCCGGGCATTGTGAGCGGCGAAAACCAGCGCATCCTCGACGAAATCAGTCGCTTCGACGCGCCAACCAAGCCTAGCTAAGGCAATGCCCACTAATCCCAAACCGCAGCCTAACTCGCAGGTCCAACCTCTGGGGATTGGCTCCTCGGCGTGGCAAAACCACTGGGCCATGGCCAACGCCGTCGGCCACAACTCGGCCCAATAGGGAAAGCGCTCCACTCGCTGAAGCCGCCCCTCGCGCTCGATCATGCGGTCCACCAAGGCATCGACATCGCCGACTGCCGTCATCTGTAGCTCGCAGCCAGTGGCCAAGGTGCGGCGCACCTGTCGAGTGTCGTACTT
>JAJEEZ010000092.1:0-4455 GCA_022820705.1 Candidatus Latescibacterota bacterium
CAGCCAAGCGATGCGTTTCCACTTCTCGGGTTGGATTCAAGCCCCCACCCCACTCGACAAACACCCCAAAACCCGACACCCGGTTGCCACCGACAAATACCCAATCATCTACTCCGTCGGCGTTCAGATCGCGCACCTTCACCGGCGAGCGCAGAAATAGCTGCTCATCATACAGCACCTGCTCATCATACAGCACCCCTTCTTCGGATCGATCTTGCACCACGAGTCCCATGTCCCCTTCAAAGAGGTTGCGTTGAAGCTCCTTGAGCCACTCCCACTGCCCATCGCCATCAAAATCGCCCTTGGGAACCTCCCAGATGTGGAGCACCAAATCCCAGAGGGATTCGAGGTCGTCCGACCCTATGGTGAGTACCTCGATCTGGAAATCCGGCCCAATCGACCAAACCACTATTTCGCGGTTTCCCGCTATCACAATCTCGTCTTGGCCATCGCCATCCACATCCTCGGCGAATACGTACCTGAATCCAAAGTCAATACCTCCATTCTCGGTGTGCACGGTCGCAAAAGCCCCGCTACCATCATTGATCGCCATGACCCAGCCTTGTGTGAACCTCCGACCCGACCAGAGGGCAAGAGAGAAAAGGTCTAAGTCGCCATCGCCATCTAAGTCGGTCAAGACGCCGCTCCCTTCTCCACTCCCTAAACCCTGTGTAATTGGATAGAAGATCGGGGGAGCAAAAAGACCGGCTCCTTCAAAGCGAAAATACTTTACCGGCGGCCGGGCCAATTCCCCCTGCGAGAGTTCTTCCTGGCCAATCAAATCGATCCAGTCTATTTCAAAGTACTCAACCAAGTCGTCTGGCCCCCCCAAGCTAAAGCTCAGTTGAATATCCCGTAACAGCCCCTCCCACACTATATCGTCTTGGTATTGGTCGTCGAGAGTGAACTCTACTTCCTGCCACTCGGTGGTATAAACAAACCGAGTGAAGTAAAGCCCAAACTGGTTTTCGGCGGACATTTCTGGATTCATTCCTGGGGTCTCGAGGTTGTGCTCGTTCGTCCAAGCAAGCCCAACACTCCCTGTCGTAGGGTGGCCATGCACGGTGCGAAACCGGATTATCACCCGGTCGAATAGGCGCGAATCGTAGCCTATGGTAGAAGAAATCAACTTGACTGACGGATCGGGATACACCTGTCTGGCCGAGACATCGACCCTCCACACGCCGTCTTCAACCTCCCCCGGAAACTGATGAAATTCAAACGGGCCACCCCATGTAAACGCTTCTTTAGCGGACCATCCTTGCGTCGTCCCGTCGTCAAAATCCCAAGTGACGGCCTCGGCGAGGCCGCTCCATAGCAATACGCATGTAAAAACAGCAATCTTCACCATAACAGCACCTCCATGGAAATTTCCAGAAGACGGCGTAGCGAAAAGAGGTCTGATTCAATCGACTACTATACTAATCGACTACTATGCTAATGACTAATGGAATTGTACGGCCAGCGACAGGCCGCATCCACAGCTTCGCATCAATCGCTCCCCGCCCCCGCTTCCAAGCTCCAATAGACCGTTTCGATCCAGCGCTGCGCTGGCACGAAAGACCACTCCCAAGACGCCCATTGGGCGTCGAGTCCCTCGGCGCTGATCTGTTCGAGCGACATGCCCGCGCTCCGGCGCGTGCGCACGCTAGCCGTAGTTTCCACCAACATGCGGTGGTAAACCTTCAAATCGTCGAGCGTGGCGACCGGGCCGTGGCCGGGGATGATTTTGGTGTCCGTGGGAAGCTGATCGATGAGCGCGGCGATGTGTTGCGTCAGAGTCTCAACATCGCCGCCGTACTCTAGATCGACAAAGGGGAAGATGCCGTTGAAGAACAGGTCGCCGAGATGGGCGATCTGGGCGTTGACGAAGAATACGGCGATGTCCCCGTCGGTATGGGCGCGGGGAAAGTGAACGGCGCGGATTTCCTCGCCGTTGAAGAACACGGACACCGATTGCTCAAACGCAATCACGGGCAAGGCAACCGCTGGCTCAGGCTCAACGTGCCGCTTGCCAAATTCACCGCCCGTCGCCAAGCGTTTGCGGACATTGACGTGGGCCAAAATCGTCGCGTGCTGGCCAAAGGCGCGGTTGCCGCCGATGTGGTCGCCGTGGAAATGCGTGTTGAAGATGTACTGGGGCTGCTTCGACCTGAGCGACTCGACTGAGCTCGCCGAAGTCTCAGCCGAAGGGCCGTCAAAACGGGCGAGCGCGGCGCGCACCGCATCGGCCTGCGACGCCAATTTGGCATCCACCAAAAGAATGCCATCGTCGCCGACGCAAACCCCGACATTGCCGCCACCACCTTGCAACACATACACCGCGTCGCTGAGCTGGTGAAGCGATAACTCGGCGGTTACTGGGCCAGCCGCCAACAGGGCCGCGATTAATGGACAAGCATTTAAGAAGCGCATATTTCTTTACCCCTGTGATTAACTGACGTTACGCAGCGTTTGTCCTGCCGGCGCACGTAGGGGGCGGTTTCAAACCGCCCCCTACTGCGTAACATCAGTAGTTAAGAAATGGGTCACGGATCGCTATTGCTCTCTTCTATCGTCAAGTACCGATTGACCGGCAGGTCGGTAAAAACTTCGCTCTGCTGATTGGGCCAGCGCACGTCGAGCTTATAGACCCGCTCGACGCGCCCTAGCCCAAAGTGCAGGCGGCGGTCCTCGCTGGAGAGAAAACTGCTGCCGCAGATGAGTTCGCGGATCTGCGTCCGCTCGCCAGCGACCAGTCGCACTCGAGCGCCAATGCCATCGCGGTTGCCGCGCGTTCCGACCAAGCGCAGGCCCAGCCAATTCTGCCGGTTGCCCACATCGTTCCGCAACAGCGAGGGCCGATCGTCGAGGTTGGCCACGAAAACGTCCAAATCGCCGTCGTTGTCAAAGTCGAACACGTTGGCTCCTCGGCTGACCCGGGGCACCTCAGAGCCGAGCGCGACCTGCGTAAACGTTCCATCGCCAACATTGGCAAAAAGGTGATTGGACTGGGCGTACGCACTGCCGCTGCCGGCGCGGTCAATCTGAGGATACACGTGTCCGTTTGCTACTAACAAATCGAGGTCGCCATCGTGGTCATAGTCGAAAAAACCCACGCCAAAACCCACGTGCGCCCACCCCGCACGCCCCAAGGCAGCTTCTGCGCTAACATCCGCAAAGGTGCCATCGCCTTCGTTGCGATAGAGGGTATTGTACTCGTCTTCAAAATGCGTGGCGAACAAATCGGGGTGGCCGTCGTTGTCGTAGTCGCCCCAAGCTATCCCCATGCTCGCTTGGATTTGTCCGCTGCGGCCATAGGCCAAGCGGGCCGGAAGGGAGCGGTCGCTAAAGCGGCCATCGCCGCGATTGCGATAAAAAAAGTTCGGACTAGAATCGTTGGCCACGAACAAATCGGGCCAGCCGTCGGCGTCCATGTCCGCAAACAGGACGCCCAATCCGTAGCCTGGAGAGGGATGGTTGAGGCGCGCCCAAGCAGTGATGTCGGCAAACTCGTCGCCGTCGTTGCGATAAAACACATCCGCAGCCCCCATCAATCCCCTCGGGCCGACGAAGACCTCTACCCCCTTCCACTGCGCCCCCAAGCGTTCAACCTCAGTCGAATCGAATACCGCATAGCTCGCCACGTATAGGTCGAGGTCGCCGTCGCGATCGTAGTCGGCCCAAGCCGCGCCCGTGTTCCAATGGGGCGTGGCCACGCCAGCCGCTGCGGCCACATCGACAAAGCGATCGCCATCGTTGCGAAAGAGCAGATTATCCCGCAATTGGGTCGCGTATAAGTCTTGGTCCCCATCGTTGTCAAAGTCCGCGCTAGTCGCACCCATGCCCCAGCCGCGACCTGCGGTCCCAAGCGTCTCACCCACATCGACAAAGCCAGCCGGACCGTCGTTGCGAAAGAGCGCGTGGCCACCGCCTTCGCCATTGACCCAGTACAGATCCTGATCGCCATCGCGGTCAAAATCGAGCGCGGCCGTGCCGCCGCCTTTGGCCTCGGGGATATAGCCCTTTTCCAAGCTGCCGCTCGTGTGGACGCGAGTCAGGCCGAGCTGGACGGCCACATCGACGAAGGGCACAAGCGGCTCAGCGGCGACACAGCACGTCCACAGGACGCAGAGGCCGCCGGCTATCAGAGCCGCGCCCGCAATCGCAATGCTTTTCATGGCCGCTTCAGTGTGGATCACCCACTCGCCAGCGGTGCTTTTCCACCCCATCCACGTCCAGCTCAATCCCAAAACCCGGCCCATCCGGCAGCACGATGCAACTATCCTCCACCCGCAGCGGCTCGGTGATAATCTCATCCCGCCACGCAATGCCGGTGACGAACTCCATGGGGGCTACATTCGGTATGGAGGCCATCAAATGCGCAGCCGCGATGATACCGACTGGGCCTTTGGTGTTGTGCGGCGAGATAGGGACGTGAAAGGTGTCGGCAATGGCCGCAATTTTGCGCACCTC
>JAJEEZ010000291.1:0-5466 GCA_022820705.1 Candidatus Latescibacterota bacterium
ACAGTGCTTGGCTTTTGATTCTAGTCCTCGCCATCGCCCCTAGCCACGCGCAGATCGCCAAGTGGCAACTCGGCGGCAGTGGGGCAGCGTGGGACCAGCGCGACTCCCTCCAAGTCCTCGTCGATTTTGCCGACGGTGCGATCCAGCCGCTCTACTTGCAGCCCGATCAAAACGTCCTTCACCTGCTGGAAAACTGGGAGTTCTGGCGCGATCCCTCTCTGCACAACCTCGGCTATGTAGATGGCCAGAAACCCCGCTTCTGGAACCGCTGGAACGGTGCCGGCGGCGATCCGACCCAAAGCGGCGTTTTCCTAATTGATCGCGACTCCACGACCTATAACGCTCCCCGTTCCGAATCGATCAGAGCCACGTTCTTCTCCTTCGACACCGCCGTGCCGATCCCCGCCGTGCGCTTCGGCTTCTTCACCCCCTCGCAGGGCTTCCGCTCTGACGGCACACCGCTGCCCTTCGACGCGGTCCCGGCTTTTGATGTCTCGATCGGCACGGACTCTGAACCGGCCGTTCAATGGGGCGGCAACGATCTCTTTGAAAAAACCATCGCCAATGTCGGTGCCAACTTCGAACCCTCCGTGCAGATAGAATTCCCCCGCCAGTACGCCCGCTTTTTCCGCTGGCGTCGCCAATTGTCGCTGGCCGACGAGGAAGCCCTCAACATCTGCCGCGACTGCGGCGGCCAAGGCAACCAAGCCATTGCGCTCAAAGGCTCAATCGGGGGATTCGAGGTCTTCGGCCAAGGCATACCCCAGCGCGTCGTGTACCTCAGCCAAGTCGTCGATCTGGGCCAAGTCGTGAATTTCGGTCGTCTGCACTGGACGGGCACGCCGCTGCGCTTAGTCGATGGCGCGGTCGTCGAAGATCCCGACGCCCCCGTCTGGCTCAAGGCCAAGGTCCGCGTCGGCCGCGACGACAGCCCGGCGACCTACCACGAATACACCAACATCGGCCGCGAGAAGGAGGTCTCGCGCGAGCACTACGAGTCGCTCACCGCCCAACTCAACCGCGACCCACGGCCCGGGATCCGCGCCTCCATCGGCTACGATTCCGCCAACTGGTCCTTTTGGTCGGTGCCTTTTACCGAATCGGGCCAACTCATCCGGCTCCGCAGCGGATCGCACTTACAGGTGGATCTGTCCATAGAAAGCCGCGACTTCGACGCTTGGCTGCGGCTTGACTCGCTGTGGATTGAAACCGCGCCGCTATTGGCCGCCGAGGTTTTCGCCGAAGTGGCTCGGCGCGACGACCCGCAGCCCAAGCGCGGCTTTACCGAAGTGGCCTTGGGCCAAGAAACTGAATTCGTCTATCAGGTGCGGGCCTCATTCGACCGCGACGCTGCGCCCGGCTTCAACGCGCTCAGGATCCACACCGGCAACCGCACCGCCTTTCGCGGCCTCGAAATGGGCACGCCGCTCGCTCCCGTCAATCCCGTCGCAGTAACCGAAGACGACGGGTTGACGATCCAATTGCCCCAGCGCGTCACCAGCGCCAACAACGCGCCGATCCGCATAACCTTCGCCACCGCAGTTTTCGAATTCGCCTCCACCTTTACCGGCGAGATCTTTGCCGCCGACAGCGAATCGCTCCCCCAGCCGATTCTCGCTGGCGACGCCGACGAAGCAGTCTCCACCAATAGCCTGCGCGTGCTCGGCGCGAACGACGAAACACCCGATTTCATCCAATCGCTCGCCTTGTCCACTCCGGTGCTGACCCCCAATGGCGACGGCGTCCACGACCAACTCCAGATGCGTTACTCGCTCTTTCGCCTCCCCGGTGCGGTGCCCGTAGCACTCGAAGTGTACGCCTTGGATGGCCGCCGCATCGCCAGTCTCGACAAGGGTCTGCAAGACTCTGGCGATCAGGCGATCACGTGGGACGGCCGCGACGAGACAGGCCAGCTTTTCCCGCCGGGCCTCTACCTGCTCTCCATCGCGCTGCAAACCCAATTCGTCCAGGCCAAACAGCTATTGGCCGTGGGCATTGCCTATTAACGGCCAATGCGTCCTCTGTTGCTCTGGGTCTTTTGTTCGGCGACAGCACTCGCCGCCGAAGAATTCCGCTTCGACAGCGCCGCTAGCTGGTCAACCTGGAAGATGCCCCACGGCCTGATCGAGTTTGACGACCGCGGCCGGTTGCAACTGGTCAAATTCCGCAAGGATATCAACGCCGTAGCCGACGCGCCCGACTTTACCCACCTCACCCGCTCGCGCGGCGCCAACGTGCCGGGCGGGATCTGGGAAGCCGGCAGCAACCCGGCCGCAGCCGGGCGGATCATTGACGGCGACCGCGCAACCTTCTGGCAAGCCTCTGCCGACGACGCCCTCGGCGACTGGTTCGTGCAGATTGACCTCGGCCGCACTGTGCTGGCCAACGAGATCCGCCTGCACTTCCCCGATCAAGAAGGGGCCCGCCCCTTCCGCCAGTTTACCGTTTTCACCGCCACTGGCATCACTTCCGACGCCCTCGACGACCTCTTTATCTTTCGCCCGGTCTATCTCACGACTCAACCCAACCGGGATACCACCGTCTCGATTCCCCTCGCCTTCGACCTCCAAGACAGCGCCCAAGTCCTCGACCCCAATCGCGATGTCGATCTGGAAAAATTCAACCAGTACCGCCTCATCCAGTACATCAACTTTACCGTTGAAGACTTCGATCCCGAAGGTGCCCTAGCCGAGGTCGAAGTCATGGCCGTCGGCGATAACGTCAGCTTGGGCAACGACCAGCGCGGCGGCATCATCGACGGGCTTACCGCCCGCTCCACCGAGAATATCCTCGACGGCGACATGAACACCGCCAGTTCTATCCTGCCCGTGGGCTTTGAGGGCCGCGTCCGCACCTGGGAGGATCAGGGCACTTGGTTTTTCATCGACCTAGGAGCCGTATTCTGGCTTGACGAGCTTTTCCTGTATGCGCTCAGGCCGCGCGAGGGCACGGTCGGCAGCGTGGCCGGCGCGCCGCGCGGTTTTAACTTCCTCTATTCGGACGGCACCCGCGTCATCAGCTCTCAACTCCCCATCCCCGAATCCTTCGATTTCGCTACCCTCATCGATCAACCCGACGCCAACCCCATGCGCTATCTGCGCTATCTGTTCCAACCGCGCAGGGTCCGCTACCTGTTTTGGCACGCCCACATCCCCCAAGGGTGGGGCTCGCGCTGGACCGAGCTGATGCTCTTTTCACCGGGGCATCCCGCCGAAATCGTCATGCGCTCGGACTTTATCGATCTCGGCACAGCCGCCGGCGACGGTCGCCCCAAAGTCATCAGCAACCTGTCTTGGGACGCCGACATCCCACCCGGCACCCGCCTGCAAGTGCGCTCGCGCTCGGGCAATACCCAAGGAGAAGTCTATGCCTTCCACGACAAAATTGGCGAGCCGGTCACCGAGGAGAAATGGCTTAGTCTGCCCAAAGTGCTGCGGGGCAGGATCGACACCACCGTCGTGGTCAGCGAGGACTGGGATGAGTGGAGTGAGGCGTACAACTTTTCTGGCGAGGCATTTAAGTCGCAAAGTCCGCGCCGCTTCGTGCAATTGGAGCTGATCCTCTCAACGGACGATCCACAGGTAGCCCCCGCGATTGACGCACTATCGCTTGAGTACGAGGACGCGCTATTGCAGGGCGCACGCGGCCTGATCGCCCCGAGAGTCGCCCAACCCAACGAGGACACCCGCTTCACTTACACCCTGTTGTCCGCAGCCGATGACGAGGACTCGGGTTTCGACCTGCTGCGTTTTGACCTGCCCTCTAAAGCGTCCAATGTCGAAGTCCGCGTAGGCGACACCCATATCGCGCCATCTTCTATCGACATCCGCGCCGATACCCTACAAATCGGCCTGCCCCACGCGATCACGGCCGACTCCGTCCAAATCAGCTTCACCACCCGCGTAGTACACAACGCCACGCTCTTCGGCCTCGACTTGGGATCGAGCGCTCATCCAGACCTGTGGCAATCGGTCGAGCCGCTGATGCGCCGCGCCAATATCGTCATGCTCCCCGACCTGACCGGCACGACCCGGCTCATCGACGACCTCTCGATTTCCTCGCCAGTGCTCACTCCCAACGGCGACGGTATCAACGACGCAGTGGTTATCCGCTTCGTCGCCTTCAAGGTAGAGCAACGCACGTCCCAAGTGCGCATTTTCGACCTCGCCGGACGGGCGGTTGCCGAACTGGCGCCTCCGACCATCGACGGCTTGGCTCACGTCTTTACTTGGAACGGACGCACCACCCAAGGCGACCTCGTGCCGCCCGGTACCTACCTCTGCCACATCGACCTAGGGGCTGACGCTGGCGACGATACGGCGTTGCACACCATCGCCGTGGCGTACTGATTTGCTCCGATAGGACAATTGCTTACGGCGCATTATATTAATGCTTCCTTCGGAAGGAGAGCCATCATGCGCCGTGCCACAATCGTCCTGTTTGCCCTAATTTTAGCGCAAAGTGCCACCGCCCAAATTTCCCACTGGCAACTAGGCGGCAGCGGCCTGTCCTGGAGTGAGAACGACACCACCCGCCTCTTCGTCGATTTCGCCACTACTCCTAGTGCCATCCAGCCCACGTACTTCACGCAGGACGAGACGGTTTTTTCCCACATCGGCAATTGGGCCTTCTGGCGCGACCCCAGTGACCGCATTTTCGACTACCTCGACGGTGAAACACCCCGGATGTGGAAGTGGAACCACGGCGTGCCCGACCCTTCGGAAAACGGCTCTTGGCTCATCGACGGCGACCCTATCACCTACAACCCCCCCAAAGCCGACCGCATTGAAAAGGAAACTTTCACCATGGATTTGGCCGTGTCGGTGCCAGCGGTGGCCTTCGGCTTTATCCCGCCCAGCGAGGGCTTTCGCTCCGACGGCACGCCACTCGAAACGGACTTTGTTCCCGCCTTTCAGGTGACCGCCTCAGTCGCGCCCGAGCCTCCAGTACTCGAAGGCAATGTCAACCCACTCTCCACCGTCATCGCCGACGTCAACTCCAATTTCGAGCCCCATGTGCGCATCGACTTCACTCGCCAGTACCTGCGCTTCTTCCGTTACCGCCGGACGCTCTCGCTACTAGACGAGGACGCCCAAGCCAAAAGCGGCAACGTCGCCATCGCCCTCATCGGCTCGATCAGCGAGTTCCAGCTCTTCGCCCAAGGCGTGCCGCGGCAGGCCATCTACAAGACCAAGATAACCGACCTTGGCGAACCCGTGAATTTCGGGCGACTGTTCTGGCAGGCAACAAAATTCCGCATGGTCGATGGGACTCCAGTGGAAACCCCCGACGCCGCGGCCCAAGTTAAAATCGAAATGCGCACTGGCCTAGACGACGACCCGGCCGTCTATCACGAGTACATGGACACCGGGCTCGAACGCGTAGTCTCGCGCGACCACTATGAAAACGCCCTGCGCACCCGCTTCGTACGCGTCACCGCCGCAGACGACCTGACCGAACGCCAGC
>JAJEEZ010000055.1:0-6650 GCA_022820705.1 Candidatus Latescibacterota bacterium
CGCTTCGTCCAAGTCCAGCTCATCCTCAGTTCAGACCGTCCGACCACTGCGCCGACTATACACGCCTTGGAGATTGAATTTACCGACGCCTTTCTCGCCGGAGTCACCGGCGAGGTGCTGCCGCGCACGGCCGAGGCGGGCGTGCCCCAGCTTTTTTCGTTCCACATCACGCCGGAGTTCGCGTCGCGCAACCCTGGGTTTAACCGCATTCTGCTGCAAACCCCGTCGCCCGTCGATCCCGACTCGCTTGCTCTCACTATAGGCGGTACCGAAGCCGAGCCGGCCGCGGTGCGCGTCGCGGACGATTCGCTGCTGGTGGAACTGCCTCGCACAGTGAGGCGCGAGGAAGTTGCGCTGACATTTAGTGCGGTCGTAGAGCGCAACGCCACGCTCTTTCGGGCCTTCGTCGGCAACGAGGGGCAGTTGGAGGTGTGGCAGCCGGTCGATCCGATGCGCCGCGCCGCCACGACCGTGTATTTGCCCAGCGTCCCGGGGACTGATCAGTTGATCACCAACCTAGCGGTGCAATCGTTCATCAGCCCCAATGGGGACGGGATCGGCGACGCTGCGGAAATCCGCTTCCACGTATTGAAGACGGACGCGCCCGCCCAAGTGCAGATCTACACGCTCGATGGCCGGCTCGTCCGCGCTCTTGAGTGCCAGCGCCAGCCCGACCAGTCCTACCTCTACATCTGGGCCGGCCAAGACCAAGACGAGCGCGTAGTTCCTCCGGGTTCGTACCTGTGCCGAGTGGAGGTTGAAGCCCAAGCTGGGGCCGCGAGTCAGCACCGCATTATCAGCGTGGCTTACTAGGTTATACTACTCGATTTCCAGTCGTATGGCGTCGTACGCGATACAGCCGGGGCCAGCACCGCTTTCGCCCTTTTCCTCACCTTGCACGTAGCGATTGCCCAAAGCATGCCGCAGGGAGATCGCGTTCTCGCCGCTGCTGAGTAGTCCGGCATCGAAGGCGATCTCCTCCACGCTGTAGCGCGTCGATTGTCTGGCGCTGCGATAGCTGTCTCCACCGGTGCTCGCTACCCTGACGACGCCCATTTCCGCGTCGTTGACCCAAACCTGCAACTCAGCCGCTGCCTTGTTGTCCCCAAATCCCCGTGCATTGTGCCCTCTGGCGATGGCGATGCCGAAAGTCAGCACTGCCTTGCCCGTGGGCTTTTCGTCCAAATCGAATGCGATATTCCAGGCGTTGTTTTGGCTATACCAGTTCCAATGCGCGAAGTTCCAGTCTGCGCGCTCTTGGCTCTTGCCGATTACAAAGTTGACGTCCTGCGGAAAGTCGGTCGGATAACGACGCCATAGCCCCCAATGGTGAAAGTCGTCGCCATTGGCGAATTCCCCCGGCGACCGATCGGCTGTCCCGATTTGCCAAACGCGTCGGCCGCGCACGACCCGCTGCCACGTCAGACGGCCTACAGCCGTCTCCTCTCCAGCCGTGACCACGATTCCGTTCTGTTTGAATTCATAAAACTGATCGGCACCTAGCGCGAAGAGCGAATAGCGGTCCGGCCGGACTTGTTGCAGGTGAAAGCGCCCGTTCGCATCGGTGCGAGTCCAGAAGTGATATCCCTTGTTCTCCTGCGACCAGTGGGTCCCTTCCGGTGTGAGAATTACCCACGCATCGACGGCCGGGGTGCCGTCGTCGAAAACGAGCTGGCCGGTGGCTTCGCCGCGCTCAAGCGGAAACAATTCGTGCGCCATCCATGCAAACGGCCACTTTTGCGCGACGGTTGCCACACGCGCTTTGGCGTCGCTCCACAAGCTGTTGTAATTGCCGCCGCTATTGAGATAGATAAACGCGGGGCCGTATATCTTTTGCCAGTTCGTCCTGTTCTCGGGCGGGAACTCGATCTCGTAGCCGCCCCGATGCACGCAGTGCGCCTGCCAGACGATGACGGGCGTCTTCGCCGTCTGATGGCTCGTCAGCAAGACGCGGAACGGTGCCGAGCCATAGTATTCTCCGCTGGCTTGGATCCACCACACGCCAGCCTGCGGCCCGGCCCAGCCATATACATTGAAGTCGCCGTCTTCGATCGCGTGACAGTAATCGTATTTGCTGACTACGCGCCCGTCCGCAAGGACAAATGTGGCATCCATGATCTGTTTGGCTGCGCCTTCTTCCTCGCAGGTGTGGCTTACGTGGCGGCGGATCTCGTCAACGGCGATATAGTCGAAGTGCTGTGGGGCAAGACGGAGGTTGTAGGCGTATTGCGTGATAGAGCCGGCGGGCATTTGCGCGTCGTGGGCTGCGGTCATGTAGAGGTAAAACCCCGACTCGCCTTGTCGCAGTACGTAGTGGAGTGCCGTGCGAAAGAAGAGAGGCTCCGCTGGCTCGCGGACGAAGGCCACTTCCACTAGCTCGTCGGATTGACGCAGCACGTTGGCTCGGCCCGCCAGCACCGAGAATTTCTGGCGTAGCGGTACTCCCGCCGCGTCGTACCCGTTGCCGTTGCAATTCCAGTAGCCGCTGCTAGCCAAGTTGGGCCCACCGCGCAGGGAAAGCTCCTGCAGGATGCCGTCTTCGCGAATCCCCAGACGCACCAGCCCGTTGTCGATGATAATCATCTCTCCTGTCTGCAGTGTCACCGGCTGGGTCATAGCATTAGCTCCTGTGTTCGCGGCGAGAATCAGTTGTATGCAAAGTATAGCTCTCATGTATCCTTCCAAGGAGAAGCATTGCGATTATATATTATACTGCTAATATACAACCTTCAGTTTTATCCTAGTCGGCGAACCAACGCGAGGAAAGATATGACGATGGCCAGAGACCTGTACGCGCATTGCTGCGGTCTATTCAGGGCATTCCTCTTAAGCCTAGTCCTGACCGTTCCCATAACTAGTATCGCGTCTGCCCATGTAGGCGTCACGGTCCCCTTCGTCGAGGTGCCTGATCCCGCCGCGATAACCATAGATGGCGACGATGGCGACTGGGCCTTTTTCGACCCCCGTCTCGCTTTGGACCGGGAGGGATTCTTCGACCGCGAATCGGATCACGTCGATGCGGCCGACTTCGACTTCACTATCTACACCGCTTGGAGTCCGCCCCCCGACAATAGTTGGTACTGCTTCGCTCGGATCAGCGACGATACCCTCAAGATCGAAAACGAAGATCCGCTCAAGTGGTGGCAGGACGATACGCTGTCGATTACCGTGGATTCCGACCACTCCGGCGGCAGTATCTACGGGTTCACCCGCGAGGAACTAGTCAACGGCCAACGCTACTACGCCCGGGTATTGCCGTTGAAGCACCCGCGCCTACCCCACGGCCAAGCTGGCTTTCTCGACCAGCACCACGATCCTTTCCTGGAGGAGTTCCTGTGGGCGATGCACAAACCCCACTTCGACATCGCGTGGACGATGCGCCCGTCCGACGCGGCCAATGGCACTTTGCACGTCGAATATACCTTTGAGTGGAAAGCGGCCTTATGGGATGTGCTGGGGCCGAGCTTGGAGGAGAGCAAGCGGCACGTTTTCGCGCCGGGGCAGACGCTGCACATGGGGTTCCGGCTGCTCGATGCCGACCGGCCGGGGTCGGGTCGCAAGCACTCGATGTACATCCTCGGCGGCCATCAGCATCAGGATCGCAACGCCGACCGGATGCCCGATTTTCGCACTATTACGTTAGATGAGGCGCAAGACTGGCGTATGCCTGCGGAGCAGGATGCGGTGCAACCGTCCTCTGTGGACGGCGAATGAGCTGCGCGGCACACTTAAAAAAGGAGCGATTTCGATGATTATTGATACCCACACCCATTTCTACGATCCGTTCAGACACCAAGGCGTGCCTTGGCCGGAAAAAGACGACGAGATTCTCTATCGGCGCGCGCTGCCCGAAGATTACAAGGCCCTAGCCGTGCCCGAAGGCGTAACGGGCACGGTCATGGTCGAGTGCAGCCCGTGGGTTGAGGACAATCAGTGGGTGCTCGACTTGGCCGCCGCCGATCCTTTCATCGCGGGATTGGTCGGCCACCTCGAGCCTGACGACCCGGAGTTTGCCGCTCACTTGGAGCGCTTTGCCGCCGACCCAGTTTTCGTCGGCATCCGCGCCCGCGTAGATGTAGCGGAAAGTCACGGCTTAGCCGCCGCTGAAATGCTAGTAGCCAGTGATCTGGAACTGGACACGGGTTTACACGAAGGAGTGCCCGCGCTGGCGGCGCGCTTTCCCGAGTTGCGCATCGTCGTAAACCACATCGGCGGCATCCCCATCGACGGCCGCCCGCCCGATCCGGCGCGGCTGGAATTGATGTGCCAGGCCGCGGCCCATCCGCAGGTCTATTGCAAGGTGTCGGGGCTGATGGATTTGCGCAGCCAAGTCAAGCCAGCACCGACGGATGTGGACTTTTACGCTCCAGTGCTCGACGCGCTATGGGATATGTTCGGGGAGGACCGGCTGATTTACGGCAGCGACTGGCCGGTATCCGACCGCAGTGGCCGCGAGTACGCCGATATACAGCGCTTGGTGATGACGTATTTTACCGCGCACGGCGCAGAGGCGACGGAGAAATACTTTTGGCGCAATGCCAAAGCCGCCTATAAGTGGATTGATCGCGCTGGCGCATAGCGATTATTAATGTGGAGAACCTTCTTAATTTGTGGTTGCGCTGTAAACCTCCCTTGGGATTCGCGTGTTATCAAAAAAGGAGGCATCTATGTCCAACATCCAAATCCCCATTCGCTATTACAAGGATTATCCCGGCGGGTACGACTATGGGTACGAGACTCTGACCCTAAAGTTCGCCGAGTGTGCCTTTCTTTTAGTCGATGTTGATGGGCGCTCGCCCAATCCAACGACTAAAAACTTCATTGCGCCGGCTTTGCAAGCCGCCCGCAGCAGCGGGATGCTGGTCAATTACGTCCACAACGACCTGCGCCTAGTGGCCGATCCCGGCAACATCGTGGGCGAGGTTTGGGGCAAGACAAAGGGCGGTGGCGGCAACGGCATTGCGAGTTGGGCGCGGCAAGAATACAAACCCGAATACCTCGACTACGTGGCCCCCCGCTAGGGTGAGCGCAATTTCCCCAAGTGGATCTGGAGTGGCTTCCACGACACCTTCTTGGACCAGCACTTGCGCAGCTATGGCATTAGGACGCTGTTCGTGGTTGGCTACAGTCGGCGAGCCTGCTTGCACTACACCTGCGCCGAAGCCGTGGGGAGGAATTACCGCGTCATTCTATTGCGCGATTGTTCAAACGCTCCCGGTACGATCGAGATGCCAGACACGCTAGACGACAGCTTGCCGGAAGGTGGTTGGATCAACCGGATCACGCTGCGCAACTTTGAACATCTGATCGGTTATACCACTACGACTGAGGAATTCATCGCGGCGTGTCAGCAGGTGGGAGAGGAGAAGGTCGCGTGACTCGGGGAAGTGGTTGCGGCTGGCATCTAGCTGGTGGCCGATTACATGGACAGTTTTCTGACGCAGATTTAACGTAGGAGATATACGAGTGAGTAACACATGGTGCCGCATTGGTGTTTGCGTCTTTTTCTGCATGTCATCGAGTGCTTTCGCCGCTTCTGCACAGGAGGCGGATTTTGCGCTCGTGGCCTTGGAACAGTTGCGCGACCGCATGGAGCGGGACGACAAGGGCACGTTGGATGAGTTCGTCGCGGATGTTAGTACCGCGTCTGGATTGTCGGCTGCTGCGAGTAGGGATTCTTTGGTTTCGCTGTTGCGGGACTTAAAGACGCATTGCAAGAAATCCACGGCCCTTGGCGAACAGCTTTTTGCGCTACACGGGGAGCATTTTTCTGAGCGCGAGGCCAAGGCGTATTTGGTGCGGGTGGTGGATATGGCCGGCGACCTGTTGAAGAAAGAGGAGAATGTTGGGTTGGAGCCGCTGATCGCGAGGGCGGCGAGCAAAAGTAAATTGCTCAAATTTCAAGCGTTGGATTATACAGCGGCACTGCTGGTTCCATTCGTTGGGTTGCCGGTGGCGGAAGAGTTGGTTGAGGAGGAGAGCGCAGTAAACGTCCCGACTGGAACCTTTAAGGTGTTGGTGAGGACGCGCAATAGTGAGGGCTTGTCTGACTGGGTTAATAGACTAGTTGATGCATACGGAGACCTAGGAGATATAGATGATGAAACCTCTGTAGAGGATGCCGCCATCTTTTTTAAGATATTTAAGGTCTTCCCGCAAAAAAGAATGCAGGCTAAGAGAAAGCTGCTGGCCCTGCATGAGTCGGTTCGACCGGCGCTTTTGGACGAGCTCAAACGGTTCAGTCGCGTCCGCGTCACCACGGATCCTGCGGCCAAGGATATCCGCTATACCTTGGATTATATTGTAAATTCGTACTGGGTTGGCGGACGTTATGATGTCGAACGACATACGCTACAAAGCCGCGTGCATTTGATGGTACAGGATGTGTTCAAGGACGAAGCGGTGCTGGAGCAGGAACTCATCATTGGGAAGCATTTCATGGCGCAGCTCAAGTCGGACGATGATTCAATACTCGATGATTTTTACCAAGAAGCGGCTCGTACTGTGGCACAAGAAGTGTCGCCGTTGTTTGACTGAAAACGCTCATATCCGTCACTGATTGCTAAAAGAAATTGATATGCACCGGCCCTCAACCGAAAACAAGAGATTGGCCGTCTGCCTGTTTCTCTCGGCCCTCCTGCATTTGGCTG
>JAJEEZ010000277.1:0-4237 GCA_022820705.1 Candidatus Latescibacterota bacterium
CTCAGTCCCGACAAACCCCAACCCCTGTTCCAACCCAGGAGCTTGTCTCGTAGTGGCATAGGCGATAAGCGACAACAGTATCAGCGACAGAACCGAGAGCGCATAGAAGGTAATCAAATGCTCGCGGTTGGCCGCCTGCCACCAGCCGCGCCAGCGCTGCATGTTCTCCGGCGTCTGCTCAAAGTGGTAGCCAATATCGCCCACGGCCTCTTCCCGCCCGGTCAGCGGGCTAGTCAGCCGCCCCACGTACGCACCCATGGCATAGCCTTTATCGCGGACGAAATCGCTCTGCGCCAAGTTCATCGTCCCGCCAGCACCTGCAAAGGCCAAGGCTCCCAAAAAGAGCGGCAACTCCATCTCCTCTGGGATATAGCCGATATTGACGATGCCCTTGCACATGTCCCACACGTGAATTGGCTCTACGACTAAAAAGAAAATGACCAACAGAAAGACCAGCACCACGGCGATCAGCACTGTCTGGATGCGCTCTACCGTGCGGTACACCACCGGCCCCAAACTCAGCGCCAACCCGACCACCAACAGGCTCGCAATCGAATAGCCGACCCGCGTACTCTCGTCGCCGCCGAACTCCCACGTCAGGATAGTCGCCGCCCCCGACGCCCAGCCCGGCCACATCCACGGGACCACGTTGCACACCAGAAAAACCCCAGCCCAGCCCGACCACTGGCGACAAAATCCAGTCACCGCAGTCTCGCCAGTAGCCAAGGTCCAGCGCTCGATTTCCATGTTGATGAAATACTGGGTCAGCACCCCCACCATGCAGGCCCAGAACACGACAAAGCCGAACTTGTACGTTATGTAGGGCCAGAGCACGAACTCCCCACTGCCCAGCGAAAGCCCCAACAGCAGGATGCTCGGCCCGACCAGCTTGCGCCAGTGGGGCGGCTCGGGTAGGTCGCGGTATTGCCCTGCCGGCAGCCGATCACAGGGGATCACCTCATGCGGCACGGGCTTAGTTGTCATATCGTCCTCCATGTGGCCATGGCAAGAAAAAAGCCCCCAAAGCCCAGAGGCCCCGGAGGCTTATTTTCTCAGCAAATCGCAGCGCAGCCTCAGAAGCGGAACTGCAAGGAAAACTGATGCACGCTGTCGAGGATGCCAAACGAGGTAAAGGCGTAATCGACCGTGGCCATGTTCAAATCGAGGCCCAGCCCAGCCGTCAGGCCCTCTTCGCTGCGACCAGCCGGGATAACCTCACCGTTGACCTCATTGACTTTCTCGTCCTCTACGCCCTGATAGTTGTATTTGTAGCCGGAGCGGAGGCTGAGCATGTCGAAAAGCTCCACCTCGGCCGCCGCGTACACGAGCTGCTCGGCGTCTTGCGGCTTGGTGGCATCGGCGAGCAGGGTCACCTTCATGCCGCTGTCTGGGTCGTCGAGGATGGCGGCGGCCGCGCCAATGCTGAATATCAGCGGCAGCGGCGCACCAATGTCGTAAAACGTCAGATCGCTGCCCAGATTGTTGATCCGAGCGCCGATGGTGTACGTGGGATTGATGCGGTAGAGCGCGCCGAAATCAGCCGCATACGCGGTGGCGCTGACGCCATCGATAGTCTGGCTGACGATCTTGCCGGTCACCCCTAAGTTGAGTCTATCGGTGATGTTGCGCGCCCACGTCGCGCCCAAGGCCAAATCTCGGTAACTGTAGGTGTCCGAGGTCTCGGTGTCGTTGGGATCGAACGTTCCCGCGTCGAGCACGAACTGCGGCACCACGTCGCGGTCGGCCGCAATGTCGCTCAACCCGAGCGTCACCACGCCAATGCCCAAGGTGCCCATGTCGCCCATATCGCGCGCGAACCCAATGGCATCGTGCGACAAATCCGCAATCCACGAGTTGTGCGACAGCAGCACTTGGCTTTCGCCACCGCTCAGAGCCGCACCGGCTGGGTTCCAGAATAGCTGGTGGACGTCGCCGGCCATGGTCGTATAGGCCGAGCCGAGCGAGACCGGCCTAGCACCTACGCCAATCTTGAGAAAGGCGGCACCGGTCAGGCCAGACTTGCGCACATCGGCAACCGTAGGTTGCGCCAGTAAGCAGGCCAACCCTAGCACTGCAATGAGTTTTAACACTTTCATTTTCAAGTCTCCCCTGTTCGGTTCAGCGCAAAATGGCAAAGTGCCCGGTCTGCGTCCCACCCGGGTACTCGGCCACGTAGATGTACAGCCCGCTAGTTACCTCAATGCCATCCTTGGAAAACATATCCCAGAACAGCGTACCGTCGAACGGGTTGGGGGTATTACTGTTGAAGTGGAGCACGTCGATAACCTGCCCAGCCACATCGAAGATGGTGATCTTAGTGTCGTTCGGCAGGTTGAAGAAGAGCATCTTGTGCTCGGTGCCCGTGTCGTGTAGCGCACCCTTCTTATAGGGATTAGGTACCACGCGGATGGCGAGATCGCCGCTTACGAGTTCGTTGGCATCGGCCAGCGGCGCTTTGAGAATAAACGGCGCGCCAATGGACTTTTGCCCCTCCAAGGTACCGGGGAAGAACGAACTAGCGGTCGCGTAGTGGTACGTGCCCTTCCACAACCCATCGCGGCCGTTGAAGTTGTGCCGATGCGTCTCCAGCGAGTTGAAGGGCTGGCCGTTGATCTCGCCCGACTCGTTGTCGTACGCCGCGACATAGTAGTAATAGGTAAACCCAAAGGTCACCAAGTCGCTGTTATCGGCAAACTTGTACTTGAACACGTCGCTGTCGGACCCGTCGTTGAGGTAGTTGCCCAACTCGCTTGCGGGCACGTGGGCAATCAGCCGATAAGGCCCCCACGCCGCTGGCTCCTGAGGCCTGTAGCCTCCAGAGCTGATGTTGGGGTTGTTGTCGGCACCAAAGGCAGCCAGTTGCGCGTCCGTGGGATTGACCTCGGTCTGATGGTGATAGCGGTCGATGAGGCGCAGACCGACATCGAGCGAATTGACCCGGGGGAACAGCGTCGAGCGATAGACCTTGTAACCCGCAAAGTCAGAGGTCGCTTCGGCGCTATCGTCCCACTTGACATCGACTTTGACATCCGTGTTGGGCGCGACTTCGATGTGGGGCGTCGGCGGCGGCGAGGGCACCTCAAAGTTGTTGTCATAGACCCACTGCGCCGTGCTGCGCGCAGCGCGAGCCCCTTGCAAGCGGAACCCCGCGTACTCTATGAGCACCAAGTTGATGGTCTCGCCTACTTCCAAGGAGAACGGGCCGATGCCTACCTGCAACATGCCGTCGAAGCCGTGGTCAATCGCATAGCCCTGCGTCCACGCCCAATCGGGCTGGTCGTCCAATGAACGACTCGGATCGACCTCCCAGTTTTGGATGAACGCGTTGTTGTACTTCATATCGCCCAATGGCTGGCCGCGCTCGCCTTCTGGCCGCACGGCATTGATGAACGACAGCGGATCGCCAGGGACGATGTCTGCGTGATTGGGATCAAACCAGTTGGGGTCGGGCACCAAGCTGCTCTCGTTCTGGATGGCCGCGCCTTTGTCCCAAAGACGGCTGCCGTTTTGTTCGCCGTCGAAAAACGTAGCCATCGCGTAGATGTGATTCTCGCGTGGATTGGCGTAGCCGCCGTCGTCCTTGAGCACCGAAGTGAACCAACCGCGCTCACCATCCACGCCGACCGGATGGCTGTCGTAGATGGTGCGCTTGTCCTCGGCGCTGGCACTGCTGCCGCTTTCTGGCAACGCGCCCTGTTTGGCGGCGATCCACTGCATTCCATTGTAGATGTCGTAGTAGTATCTGCGTCGATTCATGGTATTGCCCAACAGGCGCGCCCCGTCGGCGGCCCAGCCGGTTGACGTGCCAAAAACCGGATGTGGCTCGCCGAGCGCACTCGGCGACGGACCGCTAAAAACCACCGGCACATCCCAAGGCGCACCGTCGGCGTCGGGCGTGGCGTCGTAGCCCGAGGTCGGCCCGGTAAACCACCCCGAAGCACCGCGTCGGCCATGAACGGCATTGCTCATCGAATTGATCGGCTCGTTTTGCAGATGCAGCGTGAGCGCATGGATGCGGTTGTCGGTCTTTTCGGCTGTGCCATCGCCATCGGCGTCGAGCACGCCGGTGTTGGTCAATTCCAGTTCGATGACGATGAAGTCGTTGAGGTTGGCGTGATTGGCGGCAAACTGCCGCATCCGCCAGCGCACATCAACGCCTAAGTTGGTCGGCATCGCGCCCTCGTAGCGCATTTCATTGCGGTCGTCATCAACCCAGTAGGCACCCGGACTGGTAAAG
>JAJEEZ010000436.1:0-4005 GCA_022820705.1 Candidatus Latescibacterota bacterium
GACGAGCTGATAGTGCCAGACCCGCTCGCCGGTCTCGGCTTTCAGGCAGACGACTGACTCGCTGAACAGGTTGTCGCCGGGGCGTTCGCCGCCGTAGTAGTCGTGGCTAGCCGTGCTCACCGGCAGGTAGAAGTTGCCCAATTCCTCGTAGGCGGTCATCGTCGCCCAAACATTGGCCGCGCCGTACTTTTTCCACGCCTCGCTTTCCCACGTCTCGTTGCCGTATTCGCCCTCTAAAGGAATGGTGTGGAATTCCCACACCTTCTCGCCGGTGCGCACATCGAAGGCCTGCACATCGCCGGGAGGGGTGTACTCGGGCGGCGGCTGGAAGCGCCAGTCGCCCATAGCCGAGCCAACGGCGACCACGTTGCGGCAGACCACGGGCGGGGACGTGATTCCGTAGTTCCAGCGATCCTCGTCGCTCAGCGGCCGGCGCAGCGAAGCCCCCAAATCGACGCGCCCGCCCTCGCCGAAGTCCGGATCGGGCAGGCCGGTCTTGGCGTCGATGGAATACAAATGGGAAGTCGATGTCGCCATAAACACCCGCTCGACCTCACCATCGGTCCAATAGCTAACTCCGCGCACGTTACCTAAGAAGCGGAAGTTTATCCGCCAAGCCTCTGGGTCAAAGGTCCACAGTTCCTCGCCGCTTTGGGCGTCGAGAGCCACGAGAATATTGAAGGGCGAGGCATAGTAGAGCACGCCGTTGACGGCCAATGGCGTGCCGCGGTTGTTGTCGAAGTAGAGATTGCGTCCCACCGGGTTGGGGCCAGCCGTCTCGTAGATCTGCTGATCGGGAGGGCGGTAGCGCCAGACCACGCGCAACTGATCAAAATTGTCGCGATTGATCTGGTCCGCCGGAGTGTAGCGGGTGCCGCCTTGGTCGGCCCCGTAGTACGGCCAATCGACTTCGTTGGCAAATGCCGCGAGTGAGAGCGAAAACGATACCAACAAGGTCACAGAGGCTCGTTTGTTCATGCCTTCTCCTTTATTAAGGGGATTTTTCTTTTTCCTTAGCCGCCGCGTCATGTGCGCCGATGGTCTTGCGCATGGCGTCGTTGTCGTAGTAGCCTGCCCAGTCATAGGCTGTCTCACCCCAGCGGGCGTCTCCAATTGTCGTGTCTGCGCCCTTTTCTAGCAAATAGCGAATCAATTCCACATCTTCGGTATCCACGGCCTTGTGCAAGGCCGTGCTGCCCCAGTCCCACTCCCAGAAAAATCCGACTAAAGCGTCGATATTGGCACCGCGCTCTAACAGGAAGTCAATGGCCTCCCGACCGCCGCTGTACACTGCGTAGTGCAGTGCCTCATCTACGACCTGTTGGCCAGTGAGGACGGTGTCGGGATTAGTGCGATAGAGGCGATTGGCCTCCGGCGTCGGGGTACCGTCTTTGAAAAAGCTGGCCATTAAGTCCGTGCGATTGAGTCCAGCGGCAAAGCGCAAATCGACCTCGGCCCCAGAGCTGAGGAGTACCTCGGCTAGCTCTCTTTCGCGGCTGATTAGCAGGTCGTGCAGTAGCTTGCCGTTGTTGCGGTTTGGGTCGGCACCCTTCTCGTATAGCAGCGCGAGCAGGTCGCCCTTAACCCCGGCCCATTCAAGTTGAACAGCAGTAGCCGCAAGCTCTGCCGTAGTCGCCGAATCGAGCGTCGCTGCATTGGGGTCAGCACCCGCGTTGATCAGGACCTCAGCCAAGCCCACGGCATTATCGGGCAAGGCCGCGCGCAGCGGTGCGCCGGCCGTCAGGTGCAAGAGCGTGGCACCGCGCAAGTTGGGGAACTCGTACCACTCATCCAGAAAGCCGCGCGCCCTCACCAACCCTGCGTGCTTTTTGAGGAGCTTGCTTAACTGCTCGCTATCGCCCGCGTCGAGTGCCGCCATGGCCTCGTAGAACGCCTTGTGGTCGGCGTCTTTGCGATTCTTGCCCTGCTCGGGGATGGCCTCGCCTGGGCGCGGAATGGCCAAGGCTACCAGTTCGCTCGGCCGATAGGAGTCACCCAACGACAAGACTACGTATTGGCGGCCGTCTGCTTGGTAAACGGCCGGGCTAGCATACGCATTGCCCGGCAACTCGACTTGGCCTACTAATTCGCCCGTCGCCGGGTCAAAGGCTCGCAAATACGCCTCGCGATCGACGAAGTATCCTTGACCGGCCGCCGGGCCGAATTGGCCATCGCGTGGGTCTTCGGTCGCCGTCAGCAGCAGCGTCGGGGTCAGCAACGGAAAGGTCCGCGAGGGCCATCCCAAATCTTCTTTAATTTCGAGGTCGCGCAGCAGGGGATGGTCAACCGGGCCGCGCCCCATCGGCCGCATCCACAGATGCTGACCCGTGTTGAGATCAATGGCGGTGAGGCGACCGTAGGGCGGCTTGAGCAGCGGCAGGTTCTGCGCGGCGGTGAAGTTGTGGGTGAAGACGCCAATATAAGCCGAAGAAGCCTCGTCATCGTCGGTCGGGCGCAGCGTTACTAGATAGGGCATCGTCTTGGAAGGCACGTAGAGGACGCCCGTCGCCGGATTCACGGCACCGCCCGACCAGTCTGAGCCACCTAGGAGACCCGGCACGAAAACCGTTCCCTTTTCTGCCGGCGGTGCATACAAGGAGCCGTAGCTATGCCCTTCAATCGCCTCCATCGCCATTTGCCGCAGCTCGGGCGTGAAGTCGATCAGGTCGTCCACACTTAAGCCTTGGCGGTCGTAGGGCCGAGGCCAAACGGGGATCGGCTGGGTCTCGGAGACCGCTTCGCCGACAATGGTCGAGGCGGGCATCGGCATTTCGATGATCGGCCACACGGGCGCGCCCGTGACCCGGTCGAAGACAAAGCAGAAGGCCTGTTTGGTTAGCTGGACTACGGCTTTGATCGGCTTACCGTCAACCTCGATATCGACGAGAATCGGCGCGGCGGGCGGATCGTAGTCCCAAACTCCGTGATGGGCTATCTGGAAGTGCCAGACCCGAGCACCAGTCCGGGCGTCGAGGCAGACAATGCTGTCGCCGAAGAGGTTGTCGCCGGGGCGCTCGCCACCGTAAAAGTCATTGCTCGGGGTGCTAACCGGCAGATAGACATAGCCCAACGCGGAATCGAGGCTCATCATCGACCACACATTGGCACCCCCAAAATCCTTCCACGACTCTGCGCCCCAAGTCTCATTGCCGAAGGTACCCTCTTGCGGAATCGTCTCGAAGACCCACTTTTGCTCGCCCGTGCGCACATCAAAGGCGCGCACATCGCCCGGCGGCATAGGCCGGGGCACGGGCCGACCGCGAATGTCGGGGATGGACGAGCCGACGATGGCCAAGCTGCCGTAGATCATCGGTGGCGAGACCGAAACATACTCGCCGCGCGGCACCTCTCGGCGCATGCCTTGGGTCAGATCGACGCGGCCGCTATCGCCGAAGGCTGGGTCGGGCCGGCCGGTTTCGGCGTCGAGCGAGTATAAATAGCCGTCGGTCGTGCCGAAGAGCACGCGCTTGGCTCCGTCCTCTTCCCAATAGGCCACGCCTCGGTGGGTGCTGGGGAACCACTCTTGGTCGCGCCAAGATTCGGGATCGAAATTCCACAACTCCTCGCCAGTGGCCGCGTCGAGGGCCGCGACGGTCCCAAAGGGCGAGCTGACGTAGAGTACGCCGTTGATGACTATCGGCGTACTGCGATAGTAGTTTCTATCGACATTGTGCTCTGCAAGAATTTCCGCCTCGGGGGGCCGCCAGCGCCAGACGATGCGCAGGTCGGCGAAGTTGTCGCGGTGGATTTGAGCGAGCGGCGAGTACTTAGTGCTGCCCGCGTCGCCGCCGTAATAGCGCCAGTCCGTCGGCTGGGCTAGGGCGACGGAATAGATCAGTAGAAGAAAAAGTAAACGAACGACGCAATCGGTTTGTCTCACGCTCTCCTCTCTTCGTTAAGGTCTCAAGCGAAGGAAGAGTTGGCGTCAAACAGTGTCAACGAGGCCGTTCGTCTCAGTCTTTTGTCCCCAACTGCCCATTCCTGTATCCTTTCCGCTACACTCCA
>JAJEEZ010000349.1:0-6324 GCA_022820705.1 Candidatus Latescibacterota bacterium
CGCACGCGAGAACAACCTGCAAAACATCGACGTCAGCATTCCGCGCGATAAGCTGGTCGTCATCACCGGCATTAGCGGCTCGGGCAAATCCTCGCTGGCCTTTGACACGGTGTACGCCGAGGGACAGCGGCGCTTCATGGAGTCCATGTCCACCTATGCCAAGCGCTTCGTCGAGCAGATGAAGAAGCCGGATGTCGATTTTGTCACTGGTCTTTCGCCGGTCATTTCCATTGAGCAGAAGACCATCTTCAACAATCCGCGCTCGACCGTCGGCACTATGACCGACCTGTACGAATATCTGCGGATGCTCTTCTCCACGGTGGGCCAAGCTCACTGCCCCTATTGCCGTCGCCCCATCACCTACCGCACGCCCTACCAGATGGCCGAGCACCTGCTGTCCCTGCCGGACGGAGCCGAGGTGGAAATCCGCGCTCCGGTGTTTAAGATTTACGGCGAGGATTACGCGTTCCTCTTTGACGACATTCGCACCAAGGGGTATCGGCGGGTGCGCATCGACGGCGAGCTATGCGACTTGAGTGAGGAACTCGAGCTCGACGAGAACGAGGATTTCCACATAGAGGCAGTCATCGACCGCTTCGTCATCGGCGGCGATCTGCAAAAGCAACTCCTCGCGTCCATTGAGCACGGCCTAGTGGTGGGCGAGAACTTTCTCAGCTTCCACTTGCTAAACCCTGAAATCGCTTCCGACCAAGAGGTCGCGGCTTTCTACGAAGGCTTCGGCTGCCCCGAGCACCGCCTCAGCATGGCCGAGCTGACCCAAGGCTACTTCACCTTCAACGAGCCGCTCTCGGCCTGCGTCACCTGTTCGGGCTTGGGCACCTATCTGCAGGTCCATCCCGATCTGCTGGTGCCCGACAAGAGCCGGAGCATTCTCGACGGCGCTTTTGTGCGCGAGGCGATTAACTGCGACCGCAATGGGTGGGGCGGCCGCATCTTCTACAGCTTGGCCGAGCACTACGGCTTCGACTTGGACACGCCCTTTGCCGAGTTGTCCGACCGCATCGTCGATGTGCTGTTCTACGGCACCAAGGGCAAGCGTTTCACTATTGTCTTGCCGCCGGGCGCGACCGAGGGGCGGCGCTATAAAGGGCGCAAGGTTGCTTTCGATGGGGTCATCAACCAAATCGAGCGCCGCTATCGCCGCTACCGCCGCCAAGGGGTAGCGCACTCGGGCATGGAGGACTATCTGCGCAAGGTCATGGTCGAGTACGACTGTCCAGACTGCGGCGGCACGCGGCTCAAAGCCACGCGCATGCTCGTCACCGTGGCTGGCCGCACCATTCACGATTTGTGCGAGATGCACCTGCAAGAGCTGCGCGATTTTTTTAAGGACGTTCCCATGCCCGTACAGAGGAGGCAGGCCGGGCAGCAGATCGTGCGCGAGTTGGTGCTGCGGCTCGACCTCATCATGGGCATTGGCTTGGATTATCTCAGCCTCACGCGCCGGGCGGGGACCCTCTCCGGCGGCGAGGCCCAGCGCATTCGCCTTTCTACGCAGATCGGCTCTGGCCTGATGGGCATGCTCTACGTGCTCGACGAGCCTTCTATTGGCCTCCATCCCAAAGACAACATCAAGATGATCGAGACGCTCCGCCGCCTGCGCGATGTCGGCAACACGGTCATTGTGGTGGAGCACGACGAGGAGACCATTCGGGCGGCCGATCACGTCATCGAGCTTGGCCCCGGGCCGGGTGTGCACGGCGGTCGCATCGCGGCCGAGGGCACCATTCGCCAGATATTGAAGAATTCAGACTCCCTGACCGGCCAGTTTCTCACGGGCCGTCAGCGCATTGACGTGCCGGTTGAGCGCCGCCCGCTCAACGGCTGCAACCTGTATGTTCGAGGTGCCCGCGCCAACAACCTCGACGACCTCGATGTCAAAATCCCCTTGGGAGTCTTCGTCTGCGTCAGTGGGGCCTCTGGTTCGGGCAAGAGCACGCTCGTCCACGACATTCTCTACAAGAAGCTCTACTCCATCTTCCACGACAGCCGCGTGCTGTCGGGCGCGCACGACCGCCTTGACGGGATCGAGCACGTAAGCGATGTGATCAACATCGACCAATCCCCCATCGGCCGCTCGCCCCGCTCCAACCCGGCCACGTACATCGGCTTCTACGACAACATCCGCCGCCTCTTCGCCGAGACGCCCGAGGCCAAGAAGCGCCGCTATACGGCCTCGCGCTTTAGCTTCAACGTCAAGGGAGGCCGCTGCGAGGAGTGCGGCGGCGAGGGTACAGTTACCACTAAGCTGCATCTGATGGCCGACGTGGAGGTACCCTGCCCCACCTGCAAGGGCGCGCGCTACAATCAGGACACGCTCGACATTACCTATCGGGACAAGAACATCGCCGAGGTCTTGGCGATGACCATAGAGGATGGGGTGGATTTCTTCGCCGACCAGCGGCTCATCGCCCACAAGCTAGGCGTACTCAACGATTTGGGGCTGGGCTATTTGCAAATTGGCCACCCGGCCCCTCTGCTGTCGGGCGGCGAGGCCCAGCGCGTCAAGCTGGCCGACGAGTTAGGCAAGCTCAAGCGCGGTAAGAGCAACCTCTACCTGCTCGACGAGCCTACTACTGGGCTGCACCTAGCAGATATTCAGCGCCTGCTCGACAGCCTCAACCGTCTGGTCGAGGCCGGTCATACGGTCTTGGTCATCGAGCACCACCTCGATGTCATCAAGACTGCGGACTACATCATCGACTTAGGTCCCGAGGGCGGCCACAACGGCGGCCAGATCGTCGGGCAGGGCACTCCGGAGGAGCTCGCCGAGGTGAGCGAGTCGTACACTGGGCAATTCCTCAAGGACTTCTTGAACTGAGCTGGGCGCACAGTTCCTCTCGTCTAAGATATCTAACCTGTCATGCCCCTTCGACAAGCTCAGGGGCCGGCTCGGCGAAAGCACGCCCCCTGAGCCTGTCGAAGGGGGCCGCGGTTAGGGCCTCTAAATTTCGGACAATCTCGGCATCAGATCGACGAGGTTGCAGGGCTGGTTGGTGGAATCTAGCTGCGGCCCGATGAGCTTGTCCCAGCCAGTGGCGCAAGCCCCCGAGGAGCCAGGCAGACAGAAGATGTAGGTGCTGTTGGCGACGCCGGCCACGCAGCGCGATTGCAAGGTCGCGGTGCCGATTTCCTCGTAGGAGAGCACGCGAAAGACCTCGCCAAAGCCCTCGATTTCTTTGTCAAAGAGTACGCTGACGGCCTCGGGCGTGCCGTCGCGGCCGGTGAGGCCGGTGCCGCCGGTGGTGACGATGGCTTGGACGCGGGGCTCGGCGATCCACTGCGAGACTTGGGCGCGGAGCTGATAGATGTCGTCGGGCAGGATTTGCTTTTCGTGCAGGATGTGGCCAGCCGCTTCGAGGCGTTCGACTAGCAGCTTGCCGGACTTGTCGGTTGCTTCGTCGCGGGTGTCGGAGACCGTGAGCACGGCGATGCACACGGGGACGCGATTTTGGGTCATGGTGTACCTTTCGGTGAAGGGGGTATGAGTTCGATTTGGTAGAGCTTGGGCCACCACTTGCCGGTGACGAAAAGCCGCTCGCCCTCGGGGTCGTAGGCGATGCCATTGAGCACCTCGGCGTTAGAGCCACGGCGGTCTGCGTCACTCAGCAGCCCGGTTAGGTCGATCCAGCCTGAGACTTGGCCGGTCTCCGGGTCGATGCGGGCAATGGTGTCGGTCTGCCAGATATTGGCAAAGACCTCGCCGGCGACCCATTCGAGTTCGTTGAGCTGGGATATGGGTCTGTCGTGGGCCACGACGGTGATTCGGCTCACCTCGGCAAAGGTGAACGGATCGCGAAAGTACAGAGTAGCGCTGCCATCGCTCATAACGAGTAGTTCGCCGTCGTACGTCAGCCCCCAGCCCTCGGTGGGATAGGTGAACTCCGTTAGTTGCTCAAACGAATCGAGGCGATAGGCAAAGCCCTTGTTGGATCGCCAGGTTAGCTGGAGGAGGCGATTGCCAAAGAGGGCGAGTCCCTCGGCGAAGAAGCGGTCGTCTAGCTGATGAAGCTGCACGACGGTTCCTGTTTCGAGCTCGACCTTGCGCAGGGACGACTGGCCGTACTGGCCGGTGCTTTCGTAGAGAAAGCCGTTGTCGTAGAGCAGCCCTTGGGTGAAGGCTGTGGGGTCGTGCGGGAAGGCGCATACTACTCGGTAGGAATACGTGGGGATTTCAGCGGGCTTTTGTGCTTGGAGGACAGCGTCGTCAGACGGGGCCTGACAACTGGCCTGGGTCGCCAAGAGCAAGACGATGGCTGTGGACTGTATCTTGCGGATCATGTAGGGTAAAATACGGGGCGCGGTAGAGAGGGCAAGGCGCGGCGGCTTGCTTGTCGAGGTGCAAGAGGTCTGTTAGAATTACGCAGCGAAAACGAGGAGGAAGACCATGCAGCATGGCGAACTCAATTGGATCGCCAACTACATCTGGGGCATTGCCGACGACGTGCTACGCGACCTATACGTACGCGGCAAGTACCGCGACGTGATTCTGCCGATGACCGTGCTGCGCCGCTTGGATGCAGTGCTCGAAGATAGTAAGGCAGACGTTCTGGAGCGGCGGGACCTGCTCGACAAAGCGGGCGTGGTGGAGCAGGAGGGGCCGTTGCGCGATGCGGCCGGGCAAGCCTTCTACAATACTTCCCCGTTCACCCTGCGGGATCTGAGAGCCCGCGCCAACCAGCAACAGCTCCGCGCCGATTTTGAGGCGTATCTCGACGGGTTCTCGTCCAACGTGCAGGACATCCTCGACTGCTTTGAGTTTCGCAACCAGATCCCGCGTCTCTCTAGCGCTGATGCGCTCGGCACGCTGATCGAGAAGCTGACGTCGCCCGACATCAACCTAAGCCCGCACCCGGTCAAAAATGTCGATGGCTCGGTGAAGCTGCCCGGCCTCGATAACCACGGCATGGGCACGGTCTTTGAGGAACTGGTGAGGCGCTTCAACGAGGAGAACAACGAGGCGGCGGGCGAGCACTGGACGCCGCGCGATGCTGTCAAGCTGATGGCCAAGCTCATTTTTCTGCCGCTCGCCGACCAGATTGAGTCCAGCACGTACCTGCTCTACGACGGTGCGTGCGGCACCGGCGGTATGTTGACGGTCGCCGAAGAGACGCTGCAAGAGATCGCCCGCGAGCGCGGCAAGCAGGTGGCGACGCATCTCTACGGACAGGAGATCAACGCCGAGACCTACGCCATTTGCAAGGCCGACCTATTGCTCAAGGGCGAAGGCGACGCGGCTGATAACATTGTCGGCGGCCCGGCCCACTCGACGCTGTCCAGCGACGCTTTTCCGTCCCACGAGTTTGACTTTATGCTTTCCAATCCTCCGTACGGCAAGAGCTGGAAGAGCGACCTCGACCGCTTGGGTGGCAAGAGCGACCTGCGCGATCCGCGCTTTCTCATTGAGCATGGGGGCGACCCCGAATACTCGCTAATCACCCGCTCTAGCGACGGCCAGATGTTGTTCCTCGCCAACATGCTGAGCAAGATGAAGCAGCACACGCCGCTCGGCAGCCGCATCGCCGAGGTCCACAACGGCAGCTCCCTGTTCACTGGCGATGCCGGCCAAGGCGAGAGCAATATCCGCCGCTGGATCATTGAGAACGACTATCTGGAGGCCATTGTCGCGCTGCCGCTCAATATGTTTTACAACACGGGCATTGCCACCTACATCTGGGTGCTCAGCAATCGCAAGCCCGAGCATCGGCGCGGCAAGGTGCAGCTCATTGACGCCAGCGAGTGGTTCAAGCCGCTGCGCAAGAACTTGGGCAAGAAGAACTGCGAGCTGTCGGAGGACGACATCCAGCGCATTTGCGACGCCTTCTTGGCCTTTGAGGAGACCGAACAGTCGAAGATTTTCCCCAACGAGGCATTTGGGTACTGGAAGGTCATTGTCGAGCGACCGCTGCGGCTCACTGTCGATTTATCGTCGGACCAATGCCAGCGTTTCCGCGCTGTCTGCCAAGATGCAGACGAAGAGCCGCTTGCTAACGTCATCGACCGGGTGGCAACTGTATTAGGTGCCGGGCCTCACCGCGACTTTAACCGCTTCATGGAAGCTGTTGATGCGGACGTCTCTGAGCGGGGCGTCAGGCTGACGGCTAAGCGGAAGAACCTGTTGCGAACGGCGCTGGCGTTCCGCGACGAGGCTGCCGCGCCCGTCATCAAGAAGCTCCACAAGCTGGGCACGGTGGAGGACCCGATTCGCGGGCTAGTCGAAACTGCTGTGGATGATCGGTGTCGCGTCGTCGAATACGAGCCAGACAGCGAGTTGCGCGACACCGAGCAGGTGCCGCTGCTCGA
>JAJEEZ010000606.1:0-3490 GCA_022820705.1 Candidatus Latescibacterota bacterium
ATGGAGCCGAATTCCCGCTTGCCCTGCTTTTGGACGCTTACTATCTGGGCCACCGGCGTGCCGCTGCGGGCGATGACGACCTCCTCCCCGGCCTCGACTTTGGCAAGCAAGCGCGACAGGTTGGTCTTCGCTTCATGGACATTCACTGTTATCATCGCCAACTCCTTGAGAATGAAGTTAGCTAAAAATATAGCTAATCGAGAGGCTTGGCAAATGGAGAGCCGTTTGTGACCACCTTTAACATCACCGAAGCCACCACCGTCCAGTTCCCCATGGTCCACCACGCGGCCGAAATCGGCTGGACGCCACTCACTCCACAAGACGCCCTGCACAAACGCGGAGGCGAAGCCGGGATGCTATTCCGCGATGAGCTTGAAGGAGCACTCGGGCGATTCAATCCCTGGATGACAGACGATTCCATCCGCGCCGTCGTCGAACGACTCGAAGCGATCCCGCCGACGATTGAGGGCAACCGCGAGATGCTCGCTTGGCTGCGCGGGGAGCGGCAATGGTACGACGAGGCCGAACAGCGATCCCGCCCCGTCCAGTTCATCGACTTCGCTGCGCCCAGCACCAACATCTTCCACGTCACTTGGGAATGGAAGCTCAAGCCACCAGCGCGCAAGGGCAACCGCGCCGACGTAATGTTCGTCGTCAACGGCGTGCCAGTCGCCATCGTCGAGCATAAGCACCCAAAAGACGCCGACGCCATCGAGCGCGGCGTCACCCAGTTGCGACGCTACGAGAAGGAGACACCGGAACTGATGGGAGCGGCGCAGCTCTTCAACGTTACCCACCTCCTCGACTATTGGTATGGCGTCACTTGGAACATAGCACGCCGGTACATGGCGCGTTGGAAGGAGCAACCGGAAGAAAACTACCGCTTCGCCGTCCAGTCGTTCTTTGAGCCGACCGATTTCCTTCGCACACTGCGCGATTGGATCTTGTTCTATGTCGAAGACGGCGAGACGCGGAAGTCCGTACTGCGTCAGCACCAGCGCCGAGCCGTGGACCGCATCGTCGAGCGCTGCGCCGAGCCAGCGAAACGGCGCGGACTCATCTGGCACACCCAAGGCTCCGGCAAAACCTTCACCTTGCTCACGGCCGCTCGTCTGATCTTGGAACGCAAGGATGAATTCCACACGCCGACGGTGGTCGTGGTCGTGGACCGGACGGAACTCGAAGGGCAACTCAAGGGCTGGGTCGAACGCCTGCTCGGCGAGATGCAGCAGCAGGACATCGCAGTATGGCGTGCAGACTCCAAGGCCGAACTGCGGGATATGCTCAAAACCGACAAGCGCGGCCTAATCCTGTCCATGATCCACAAGTTCGAGGGGCTGGAGAAAGACGCCAATACCCGCGACAACGTGTACGTATTCATCGACGAGGCGCACCGCTCGGTCGCCAAGGAACTGGGCACCTATCTGATGGCGGCCGTGCCCAACGCAACGATCATCGGCTTCACCGGCACGCCAATTGACCAAACTGCGTACGGAGAAGGCACCTTCAAGATATTCGGAGTCGATGATGAGTTGAACTATCTCGACAAGTACTCCATCGCCGAGTCGATTGAGGACGAAACAACGCTGCCGATCCGCCACACCATGGCCCCGAGCGAGATGACGGTGCCGGCCGAGCGGCTCGACCAAGAATTCTTCGCCCTCGCCGAGATGGAGGGCGTCACTGACGTCGATGAACTCAACAAGGTCCTCGACCAAACCGTCGGCCTGCGCACCTTCCTCACTGCCGACGACCGCATCGAGAAAGTCGCCAAGTTCGTCGCCAAGCATTTCCGCGAGAACGTGGCACCGCTCCACTACAAGGCATTCCTCGTCGGCGTAAACCGCGAAGCCTGCGCCAAGTACAAGCGGGCGCTCAACAAGCTGCTGCCCCCCGAATGGACTGCGCCGGTCTATACCAAGGATGCCGCCGACATCGTCAACCGACCAATCGTGGCAGAGTACCAGCTTTCGCCGGAAAGCGAGGCAGACACGCGCCTGATGTTCAAGAAAGCGGATGCGAATCCGAAGATCCTCATCGTCACCGACAAACTGCTCACAGGCTACGACGCGCCGCTCCTCTACTGCCTGTATCTCGACAAGCCCATGCGCGACCACGTACTCCTGCAAGCCATCGCGCGCGTGAATCGCCCTTACGGCCCGCAAAAACGGATCGGCCTCGTAGTCGATTTTGTCGGCGTGCTGCGCGAACTGAAAAAGGCGTTGCAGTTCGACTCGTCCGATGTCAGCGGCGCAATTGAAGACCTAAATCTCCTGATAAGCGACTTGATCTACAAGCTCAAACAAGCGGAATCTACTTACCTCGCCGATGGGGAAAACGGTGGCGCAGATGAACGACTAGAGCAGCTCGTCTATGGGAGTTTTTTAGAACCAGAGCGGCGCAAGGAGTTTTTTGAAGCCTACAAGGAGATCGAAACACTTTGGGAGATCCTCTCACCTTCGCCAGCGTTGCGCGACCACATCGAAACCTTCAGGCGGCTGGCGCGACTCTACGAGACCGTGCGCAACGCTTATACCAGCGGTACCAACTACACGGCGGACTTGGCTAACAAAACGCGGTTTCTGGTACAAGAGAATGCTACTCAAGAAGGGCTGGGCCGTTTGACGAAGACCGCGACGTTTGACGTATCCACCCTTAAAGCCCTGCGAAGCGAGTCAGGCTCGGACGCGGCCAAAGTGTTCAACCTCGTGCGCGGCCTCCGGCAGGAAATCGAGAGCAACCCAGACAAAGAGTCCGTACTGCTGCCCTTAAAGGAGCGCGCCGAAAGCATCCTGAAGGAACTAGAAAATCGCAAGACGACTGCGCTGGCGGCCATGGATCGGTTAGCATCTCTCGCCGCGGAGAAGGATGCTGCCATCCGGGCCGAACGGGATAGCGGGCTATCGTCGTGCGCATTCGCCGTTCATTGGGCGTTGAAGGACGACGACAAGCTGAAGATCGCTGGCATCAACACCTTGGAGTTGGCACAACGAGCGGAAATGCTTCTCGACCGTTTCCCCAACGCGCCTGTCAACGCCGATGAGCAACGACGGCTGCGCACGGCCCTCTATGTCCCGCTGCTGCGACTGCAAAGGGACGAACGGAGCCGCGTCGTAGAGCGCATCCTCGGCATTTTGGGAGCAAGCATTGATGCGGACGGCTGACGACTCGACTGAGCTCGCCGAAGACGAACGGCGAGAGGTCATGCGCGAGCGCGTCGCATCTTGGGCGCAGCGGCTGAACGTCCAGCCACGGCAGGTGCGCGTGCAGCACATGACGCGCAAGTGGGGCTCGTGTTCGACCTCAGGTATCGTCACCCTTGCCGCTGACCTCGCCGATCAGGACTCAGGCTTCCAAGACTTCGTCATTGTCCACGAACTGCTGCACCTGCGCGTGCCCAACCACGGCAAGCTCTTCAAAGCCTTGCTAACGGCGCACGTACCCGCTTGGCAAACGCACGCCTCTCAACGCACCAACGCCAAGCGCCCCA
>JAJEEZ010000513.1:0-7229 GCA_022820705.1 Candidatus Latescibacterota bacterium
TCGTCCTCAGACGGCTGGGGGATGCCGAGGCGGACGGCGACCGCATCTGGGTGTTGATCCGCGGATCGGCCGACAACCAGAACGGGGCGACCGCAGGCCCGACCGTGCCGAACGGTCCGGCGCAGGAGCGGGTGATCGAGCAGGCGCTGTCGCGGGCGGGAGTTCTGCCCTCTGAAGTGGACTACTTGGAGGCACACGGGGCCGGGTCCGCGCTGGGGGACCCGATCGAGGTGCAGGCCGCGGCGGCGGTGTACGGCCGGGGACGCGAAGAGGACCGCCCCCTGCTGATCGGCTCTGTGAAAACCAACATCGGGCATTTGGAGACGGCTGCCGGAGTTGCTGGCCTGATCAAGACGGTGCTGGCGATGAAGCGGGGGCTGATTCCGCGGCAACTGCACTTCCGGGACCCGAACCCGCACCTGGACTGGGAGCGGCTCCCTGTGCGGGTGACTGCCGAGGACACGGACTGGCCTCTTCGTCCCGACCGGCCGCCGAGGGCCGCGGTCAGCGCCTTCGGGGTATCGGGAACGAACGCCCACGTTGTGGTGGAAGGATACGAAGCAACCAGCGGGGCTGCCCTGCCGGCGGGCTCGGCGCAACCCATAGTCGCTTCTCTACCTGAGTCGGTGGCGGGTCTGCCGCTGTCGGAGGAAGGATTCACGGGACGCGGGATGCGGTTCCTGCCGCTGTCGGGGAAGGAGGACGGTGCCCTTCGGGACCTTGCGCGGCAGTATTCTAGCTGGCTCGACGAGCGCAGCGCGGAGCTTTCTGCCGAAGGGACCGCCGAAACCGTACTTGCCGACATGGCGTGGACGGCCGGCGTGGGGCGGAGTCATTTCGATTACCGGGCCGGCGTGGTGTTCGGCGATGTTGCGTCGTTGCGGGATGGGCTGAAGACGCTGGTGGAGGGGGATGAGCGGCCGCAGCCGGTGGCGGCGACCAAGGTGGCGTTTGCGTACACCGGAGAGGGCAGCCAATGGGTCGGCATGGGGCAGGCGCTATACGAAAGCGAGCCGGCAGTGCGGGCGGTTCTCGACCGCTGCGACGCGATACTGCGGGAAGAACGGGGCTCGTCGCTGTTGGACGCGATGTTTGGCCGGGCCGATTCGGCGGGAGCTTTGGACGACCCGGCGTGGATGCAGCCAGCCATGTACGCACTGGAGTGCGCGCTTACGGCGCTGTGGGCGAGCGTGGGGATTCGGCCGAGTGCGGTAGTCGGGCAGGGCCTCGGGGAGCTGGCGGCAGCGCAGGCCGCAGGGGTGTTTGGTTTGGAGGAAGGGTTGCGGCTTGCGGGGGCGCGGGGTGCGGAGGAGAATCTGGAAGGCATTGAGGTTGCGCCGCCATCGTTCTCCTTAGTGAGCAGTGTGACGGGCCGATTAGTGGAATCGGGGGATGCGCTCGACGAGGCGTACTGGCAGCTGCAGGCGCGTGAGTCGGTAGCGTTCGACCGCTGCGTGGAGGCGCTGGCCGAGCTAGGTGTGCAGGTCGTCGTGGAGATTGGCCCAGACGCGGTGCTGGGTCCGCTGGTGGTCCCGGCTTGGTCGCATTCCGCGGACGGTGCCGGAGTGCCAGTCGTGCTGTCGAGCCTACGGAAGGATTCGCAGGGCGACGACGGCTTCGTGGCGGCGGTTGCAGGCGCGTACGAGGCGGGACTGGCGGTTTCCTTTGCGGGGTTGTTCGCTGGGGAGGCGCGGTGCCGGATCTCGCTGCCGAGTTATCCGTTCCAGCGTCGCCGCCACTGGATCGAAGCGAAGTCCGCTTTTTGAGTACAGTGGATTGACGCAATGTGCCTCTCTTGCTATTTTGCCAGTAGTTTTAAGCCATCAACCATTGCGAAAGGATTGCGAACATGGCCTCAACAGCAGAACGTCTCGAAAAACTCATCGCCGAAAACCTCGAAGTAGATGGGCAGCCAATAAATCTGCCCGAGGATCTGAATGCCAGTCTCCTTGAGGCCGGTGTATCCTCTATGGAGCTCGTTGCGTTCGGGAGATTGGTCTCTCGGGAGTTCAACGTTGCGTTTTCTCCCGAAGACTGTGCGAATATTAACAGCGTCCAGGGCTTGATCGAGCATATCGATTCTCAGGCTGGCTGAACGCCCTAAGGGTCGTCCGCTGATCCTGCAAAGCGATGGCTTGCAGCGCTGCCGCTTCTGCCGGATTAGTGGGCGACCCTTGCCATATAATGCCTGCTTCCGTTGCCGGGTGCTGGTGGCGTCCGTTTAGAACAGTTGACCGCGCTACGGTCCTACACGTCGATCTGACGGCTCATGCGGCCCGCGAGGCGGAGGCTTGGGCGTGGCTCGATGAGGAAGAACAGGCGCGTTGGCAACGCTACCAGCACGACGGTCCGCGACGCCGATTTGCCTTGTGCCGTGCAGCACTCCGCGCCGTGCTCTGTAGGCAACTCGATTGCTACAATGAGCAGCTTGCGTTTAGTGCGTCCGATCACGGAAAGCCGTATGCGGTGGTGCAGGGGGTGGCTGCCCCCGTCAGCTTCAACATCAGTCACAGCGGCGCACATGGATTGATTGCGGTTGCAGCGGCAGGACGGCTGGGCGTGGATGTGGAGGAACGCCGCGCGCCGCGCGACCTCGATGGACTAATCAGTAGCGTGCTGGGGCCGGACGAACAAGCCGAGTTGGCATTGGCGCGTGGATGTCGCAAGTTGCACTTGTTCTTCAATTTTTGGACCATTAAAGAAGCCTTGATCAAGGCGCTTGGCTTGGGGCTTGCTTTGGATATGTCCCGCTTCGAGATCCCATCGGCCATGCGCCGTGGTAAGACGACGAGTATATTTCAGTTTCCGCAGATGCCGACCGTCAGATGGAGGCTGGAAGATCTTGGCAACGAGCATTTCGCAGCCGCTATCGCTCACGAATTAGCCCCGGATTCCAATTGACCACGACTTCAGAACCCGTCTGGGAAATCCCCGAGCCGCTTTCCACTAACGATGTTCGCATGGACGATGGCACTGTCATCACGCTGCGCCGTCATGGAAATCCGGCAGGGCCGCGGCTCGTGCTGAGCCACGGCAGTGGTCTGGCGATTGATCTCTATTATCCCTTCTGGTCGCTGCTGACCGACGATTTCGATCTGATAATCTACGATCTCAGAAATCATGGTTGGAATAGTGTTGGTACCCTGCAAAAGCACAATATGCCAACATTAATTCAGGACCATGACTGTATTCTTGCAGCAATTGACCATCACTACGGGAAGAAACCGAAAATTGGCGTATTTCATTCGGTTGCGGCGCTGATAACGCTTTTATCGCCGACCAAAGGCAGTGAGTTTGCAGCGTACGTTCTGTTTGATCCACCCTTGTGCAAGCCCGACGACAATTACGAAGAATTCGATGCGGCCGTTGCGCGCACAGCCGCCATGACGCGGCGCCGCACAGCTCGGTTCCAGACTAGGGAAGAGTTTGCAGATTTTCTTCCCTATCTACCAGTCTTCCAGCGTGCCGTGCCTGGGGTTTGCGATCTGGTGGCAAAGACAACGCTGCGCAGATGTGCTAGCGAGGAGGGGTATGAGTTGCGGTGTCCGCGTGAATACGAAGCGCAGCTCGTAGATTACGCTCGTACTTTTGCTGTTTTGGTGGATTTTGAAACACTTCGTTGCCCAGTAAAGGTCCTCGGCGCCGATCCTACCTTGCCGTATTCCTATCTGCCGACGCTCGATCTTAGTCACATTTTGACCGTGGATTACGATTTCCTGCCTGAAGCAACGCACCTGCTGCAAATAGAGCAACCAGCAGAATGCGTCGCGGCACTGCGCGAATTTATCGAGCCGCTGGCTTGATCCCCATTTTCCTACCGCGCCACTTGCACCGTGACGATGTCCAAGCCGTGATACTTCTGGTGCCGCACCGAAGAAGCGTAATGGCGCAACAGGCGAAACGATAGCTCTCGTTCGTCAAAGGTTTCGGTCTGTTCGTCTAAATACGCCAGACGGTCTTCTAAGTTAGCCTCGTCGAAGACCGCTAGGAATTCCATTTCTACAGTTCCCCCCTCGGGCCGCGCGACGACGATTAAGCGCGGGGCCTCGCTCGCCGGGTATGCGTCGTCCGGCTGCAACAAACTCGACAAGGTTTCTTCGCCCGCGGAGCGCAACCGCTCGGCTGCAGTAGCGTCCCAACCGATCTGGGTGGCAACCTCTTGGAGGAAGGCGTTGATGCGGGGAAGGTCAGCTATATCTAATCGGACCTCTAGGCGTTGGCGGCGCGGGCTGGTCAGTTCGAGGAATGCAGTTAGTGCCAGCGCCGTCGCCGTGCCGATGGTCATGCCGTTGCCGAGCAATGCGCCCCAAGGACTAGGCAGCAGGTCCGCGAGAATGTTCTGATGCTGCATACCAAGGCCGATGGAGAACGCCAGTCCTACTACGATAGCTTTTTGTGGGTCGAGGCCGGCCCGTGCGAGGGTCTGTACCCCCTCGACGAAAAGCATGCCAATAGCGACTAACAAGAACCCCCCCATGACCGGGCTGGGGATGGAAATTAGTACGCTCGTTATCTTGGGAAAGAACGCCAGCAGTACGAGAAGCCCCCCTACGGCGTAGCCAGCGCTGCGCGCGGAGACTCCGGTGAGGTTGATGAGCGAGACGGTAGAAGACGAATAGGAGGTCGTGGGCGGCGTCCCGGTAAGGCCCGATAGCATAACGCCCATCCCGTTGGCGTAGGTTGAGCCTTGGATTAGGCGAAAGTCTGTCGTTCGTGGCCGCCGCCGCGACACCTGTTGAATGACTACGCCATCGCCGATGCCCTTGATCACTTGCACGAGGGTCACAATCAGGAACATCGGCAGCAGTGCCCAGAACCCTGCGCTTGGCGTCAGGTCCAGCCTTGGGAATCCGCTGGCGGGGATTCCAACCCAAGAAGCCGTGCCCAAGCGCTCAAAGTTGTACAGTCCGAACGGTACCGCGGCCACGCAGCCTGCGGCGATTCCGAGCAGCAGGGACCACGGCCGCCAAGTTCGGGGGCCGCGCAGCATCAACATCGTGGCAGCAACCAGCGTCACCGCTGCCACGCCCGGACCCGCTGCCAGTGATGACCCCTCGGGCACTTCTTGCAACCGGTCGAAAGCGATGGGCAGGATCATCGCCGCAATTAGCATGAGCACCGTGCCGGAGACAACCGGCGTAATGATGCGGCGCAGCAACGGCAGCCATGCCGCCAATGCTAGGTAAAAAAACGACGAGAGGACGATGAGGCTCGCCAACATGGCCGGTCCGCCCTCTTCGATGGCCAGGACCGAGATGGCGATGAAGTTGGGCGTGGCCCCCATAATGAGCACGTGGCCGCCGCCCAGCCGTCCGGTCTTGGCCGCTTGTAGCGCAGTGGCTATCCCGCTGATTATCAGTGCCGCGAAAACGGCCCACGACAGATAGCTTTCGTCTTGGCCAGCCGCTAGGGCGGTGATGGCGACGATCAATACCGTCGGCGCTATCCCTATTATGATACCTTGGACCCCGACCCCTAGGGCCACGGGTAGGGGACAGCGTTCGTCTGGTTCGTAGCGGATGGTTGCGTTTGCGCGGGCTGATGACAAAAGAGGCTCAGCTTTCCGTCGGGATCACGGCACGAACTGGTACACTACTGGCAACTGCGCGGTGTCCGTGATGCTCGTGTCCGTGTGGTGGTAGATGTTGATGCGTCCGGTGCCGCAGTCGCCGAAATCGTCGCAGGTGAGTGTGCCGATGAGGCCCTGAAAGCCGGTCATTGCTCCAAGCTCCGTGCGCAGCGCCGCGCGGTTTATGTACAATTTGCCGTCTTGCTCCACGGCAACGGATTTGATGGCGCTGAGCAGCATGGTCGTGGCGTCGTATGCGTGCGCCCAGTACGTAGAAGTAGGCGACCCGCCGTACGCGGCTTCATAGGCGGCGAGTATTTCGTCCGCGTTCTTGCCGGTCGCCACATTGACGTTCGCGCCGTGGTCCGACTCCGGTCCGGCGAAATACATGCCCTCTGACTGCGGTGTGCCGAGGAATTCGGACACGAGGAGAGCTGCGCCCGTAATGAGGGTCGCATCTGCCAAGCCGTCAAACGCCAGCGCCTGCTCGGCGAAGGGCGTGCCTTCCTCTTCGAAGAGCGGGAAGAAGATGCCGTCCGGTTCGGCGGCGGCGAATTCTGCGAGTATCTCCGTCATGTCCGTGTCGCCCTTGTCGATGCGGGCAGTGACCGCGATCTCGCCGCCAACTGCGCTAAATGCATTGCCAAATGCGCTGACGAGGGCTGTGGTGTATGGATCGCCGTCGTCAACGGCCACCATGCGCCGCAGACCCAATTCATTGTAGGCGAAGTCGGCGACTGCGTTGGCCTGATAGAGATCGTTATTGGAAGTGCGGAAATAGCCGGGGTGGTAGTTGGGGTTGGCGTTGCCGGCGAGGTCGGATGTGAGCAACGGCGACGTGTTGGACGGCGAGATCATCACTAGTCCGGCCTCGCTGATCACTGGTGAGGCCGCCACGGCCGCGGCTGAGCACGATGTGCCGATGACGCCTAGCACCTGCGGGTCGGAGCTGATCTGCTCGGCACCGGCGCGTCCGCCATCTGGCGAGCACATGCTGTCCATAGACTCGCCGAGTTCGACGGAGCGACCGTGGATGTCGCCGAAGTCGCGCACGGCCAACTCTACGCTGTTGCGCAACGCCCCACCCAACGACGCTGCGCCGGTGATCGAGAGCAACGAGCGGATCTGCACGGCCTCGCCCGCGCCGAGCGGGTAGAACCGCGACTCGGCCCGCCCGGCGACGGGAGTGGTGGTCCAAGTTATGCTGCTGATTCTGCGCTTGGCGGCCGCCTCGGTCGGCTGGTTGGCGGAAACGGGATCGCGGTCGGAACATGCGCCTAGAGTGAAGGCGCAGGTAAGGAAAAAAAACAGAGCGGATTGCATGGGGTCTCCTTTATAGGGTTGGGCAAATGCCTTGGTTAATGGTAGCGAGGCTCACAGAGCGAACCGATAAACTGCTCATCTCACCCTGGATAGATGCCCAAAAATTCGCGGGCCGGGTGGTGCGGCTCCGTGGCCGAGCGGGCATCGGGATCGTTGACTACCGCAGTAGCGGGCGGCACTACGGGGCGTCCGTGGGCTAGGGGGTCGTCGGTGTCTTGCATCCATTGGTCGAGACGCTGGCGCAGCTCCTCTAAGTGATCTTGGCAATTGGGGTCTGCGGCCAAGTTGTGGGTTTCGTGCGGGTCGAAGACTAAGTCGTAGAGCCGTTCGCGCTCTA
>JAJEEZ010000176.1:0-9745 GCA_022820705.1 Candidatus Latescibacterota bacterium
AGATGGCTCAAACGGTGGATCGCCCACCAACGCCAACGCTTGCCCCCCTTCAATGCACAGTTGGCACCCACAGGAATCAGAACCGTTAGGAAAACCAAAAAACCTAGCAAAAAGTAAAAATGTAAGGGAATCAGGGACAACCTAATTCAGTCAATCTACCCAGTCGCCAATCTCGCTTCAAGCAGGCCGCTATGACTACCGACAACCCAATCCCATTCACAGCATTCGCCCGCTTCGAGCGGCTCACCGCCAAGAAGCCCCTGCTGTATTGCGAACCGCCCGCGTGGGCGGCTGCCAGTCACACCATCGTCGTAGGCGATACTGTGCATTATCTATGGGCCAAAAAGGGAGGAGATGGTAGCTGGGTACACATGCACAGCTCCGCGCCAGTCGCCGATCCTACGGCGGTGACGCACGACCAGCGCAATCCCATACTCCTACCTTCCGCCGACGGCTTCGACAATTACGGCGTGGAATACCCCTTCCCGTTCTGGAATCCCGCCGACCAGCGCTACTACGCCTATTATCTCGGTACCCAAGGCAAGGACAAGCCCCGTCGCAAACAGACCGGCCTGCTGGTCAGCGACGGCGATTTCGGAGCGTGGACGCGGGTTAGCAATGCACCAGTAGTTGCCATCGGCGGCGCGCACGAGCAACACGGCTCTTCCCATCCATCCGTAGCCGTGTCGGGAGATGTCATTCACATGGTCTATACCGGCGAGTCGCCAGCCTCTCCAGAACGGCGCGACATTCTCTACAACGTGCCGACCATCTGCCATGCCACCGCATCGACCAGCGACCCGACGCAAGTCACCAAGAATCCTGCCAACCCCGTGTTCTGCGGATCGGGACAGGCGTGGGACCGCTATGGAGTGCGCGAAGCCGAAATCCTCAAAGGGCCGAGCTACTTCCATCTGTTCTACGGCGGCTACGACGGCAAGGTATGGACCATTGGGCACGTCCGCACGCACGACTTCCGCACCTTCGAACCCAACCCACACAACCCAATCTTCACACCTGCGACCAATGCCGATGCCTGGGATTGCGACGGCCTCCTGACCCCACAGGTGTTCGCAATAAACGAGACCTATTACATGATCTACGCGGGTCTCAGAGGGTCGGGATGGAATCGCGTGTCAGCAGTCGGCACGGGCTTAGCCGTGGCCAAGCCGCTGTAGGGCTCACTTACTATCCTCGTCGGCCCGCTCAATAACCCGCATACTCTTCCAGCGCCCCGTGCGAAAGCGCAAGTAGAGAGCCACGCCCAAGACGCATATATACGCGCAGCCAAAGCTCCAGATCAGGTATAGCCCCCCGTCGAAATAAGTTAGAGCGGCGAAAGACGGCACGACCATGATCGCCCAAGCCAGCAAGATCGAAATCCACATGACGAAACGGGTGTCGCCAGCGCCCTTCAGGGCCGCCGCGAATACCATATAGGCGGCGTCGAAGACGCAGTACAAGGCCACGAAGCGCAGCAAAACCACGGCGATCTGATGCGCAACCGCAAAGTTAGCGTCTTTCTCCTCGCCAAAAGGCGCCAGGAAAAACTCCGGCACCACGACGTAGCCCGCAGACATCGTCCCCATGTACAGCATGGCTAGGTGAAAGCCCGACCACGTGCAGTACTCAGCGGCTTCGGGCTGATCGCGCCCCAAGCACTGGCCAATCATCGTTGATACAGCAATACTGCAACCAATGAGCGGCATAAAGGCAAGACTGTTGATGTGAAAGGCCAAATTCGTCGCCGCCAGCGGGATCGGCCCCAAACGGCCCACGATGAACAAGAAGAAGGTAAAGGCCATGATGTCGAGCATGAAGTTGACGCCGTTGGGACCGCCAAAGCGCAACAGGCGCAGCAGTAGCTTGAGGTCGGGCTTCCAGCCGCGCAAGGTGGCGTATTCGCTGCGATAGCGCGGCCCCAAAAACAACACCGCGAAACACAGCGCCGAGACCACCAAGCCGATATTGGTAGCCCAAGCCGCCCCGACGATCCCCAACTCAGGCAGTCCCCAGTGCCCGAATATCAAAGCGTAGTCGCAGATGATGTTGACGCTGATGGCCACGACGTTGACCGCCAGCACCACCCACGTCTGTCCCCGCCCACTGAAAAAGCACGAAAAAGCCGTGGACAAGACCTGCGGCCCAGTGCCGTAGCAAAGGATGCGGAAGTACTGGGTCTCAGCGGCGCGGATGCCTGGGTCGTGGCCGATGAACGCGAAGAGTTCGCCGGCAAAGGCGGCTGGCAGCAAGGCCAACAGGCCGCTGAATAAGGCCACGTACGCCCCTTGCCACACGGCCGGCCCCACCCGCGTCAACCGCCGCGCCCCCATGTACTGGGCGACAAACGTGTTGGCGTATTGGGCCGTGCCCATGAAGAGGCTGATGAAGGTGAAGTTGGCCATGCCCGCCGGCAGCGCGGCCGCCAACGCCTCAGTGGAATACCAAGAGAGAAAGACCCGATCGACAAAGTGCTGGATGCTCCAGCTAGCCGTGCTCAGAATCAGCGGCAGGGCGAGCCCCAAAAACTCTCGGTACCCACCTGCGGCCCCCCACCGCCTCGCGATGCGACCCACGCTCAGCTCGCCATAAATTCGGCCACCGCAATCAATTCACCGCCGCGCCGCGCCGACTCCCACCCCGCCAGTACCGGAGCCAGCGAATAAAGGCCGTCGGCATAGTCGTTGAGCAGCAGGGCGCGGTTGCCGGTGCGCACGGCCTCAATGAAGACGCGGTCTTGCTCAAACCACGGGTCGAATTCCTCCGGCGCGTACACCACCCCGCCATTGACCTCAATCCGGTCGTACATCCACAGCGCCAAGTATCCTCCCTCGTAAAAAACAGTAAAGCGCGGCTCGTCGCCCGGAGCGGCGGGCGTGGTGGCGAGGAACGTCGAGGTCATGGTCGCCCCGTTTGCCAACAAAAAATTGAACGAACACGACAGCGGCGTGTTGTACCGAGGAGGATGATGGTAAAACGCTTGCGCTTGGGTAATGTCGAGGCCGCTCATAAAGCGCGCGTAATCAACGGCGTGTACCCCCCAGTCAAAAGCCGAGCCGCCGCTCTTGTCCATCTGATAGTGCCAACTATCCGGGTCGGAAACCTCAGCTTCGAGCAAGGGCAGGCCGGCCGTGCTCTGGAAGCGGATGTGGGTGACGGCCTTATCCGCGAGCAGGCGACGAGCCTCCTGAAAGAGCGGGCGATAGCGCTCGCGGAAACAAACCGTTGAGATCGCACCACCCTCGGCGACCGCATCGGCAATGCGCCGCGCAACAGCCATGCTGGTCGCTTGCGGTTTCTCGCTAAAGAGGTGGATGCCCTGCGCTGCGGCCGTTGCTTCCACATCCGTGCGCGCAAAGGCTGGCACGACCGAATAGAGCGCGTCCAGTTGTTCCTCCGCGAGCATTTGGTGAGGATCTGCATAGGTGCGGGCGATAGAGTACTTTTGCGCCGTAGTGGCGAGGTTGTCCAGATTGGGATCACTCGCGGCGACTAGCTCGATGTCGTCTAGCTTGCTCAGATTGGGCAGGTGCGTTTGGTTGGCGAAACGACCGGTGCCATAGATGCCGACGCGTACCGGGCGATTGTTTGCGGGCATAAGGAGAATCCTTTGTTGATAGCTTTTATACAGCGGAGTGAAATGGGCAAGAAAAGGAAAAAGGAACTTATGCGCCAGACCGCTTTGAGACGGGTCACAGAGCGATCTGATGCGTCTGCCTACCCTCGCCGCCGAGTGGATATTTTAGCCCCGTGGAACCGATTGCGACTGTTCACACGAGTAAGTACCTTCGCGTCAGACAACGGCCACTAACTAAACGACCATGACAAGTGACTTTGTAGATGCAAGGACGTTCATCGGCAAAACCGTCGATGTTACTATAGACCGACCCCTCGGCTCCAAGCATCCTGAAGCGGGCTTCATCTATCCAGTCAACTACGGATCTCTCCCGAATGTACCAGCACCTGACGGAGAAGATATGGACGCCTATATCCTCGGCGTCTTCAAACCTCTAGAGACGTTCACAGGCAGATGTATCGCCGTCATTCAACGATCTGACGACGATGATGACAAGCTCATTGTCGCACCTGACGGCAAGGATTACTCCGACGAGCAGATCTTTGCCCTGACGGAATTCCAAGAACGGTTTTTCGAATCGTCCGTAACACGTGAAGTGATATAGGAAGGAGACTCATGCCATTCAAGATCGCCGACGATCCGCAGACCGATTATCGAAAACTGGTGAGAACCGCCTATAACCGATGTGCGATGAATTACGCGGGGCAAAGACGTACCACGGCCGAGGCGGAGCTCAACCTGATAACTGAGCGTCTGTCACCTAATTCAAAAGTCCTAGACGTTGGCTGTGGTGCCGGTATCCCCGTCGCCCGACATCTTGCAGAGACGTTCAGCCTCACTGGAATCGACATCTCCTCAAACATGATAGCTCTAGCGAAGAAAAACGCCCCCTCCGCCAAATTTGTCATCGCCGACGTAATGAAGACCAAATTCCCTGCATCTAGCTTCGATGCAATTGTCAGCTTTTACGCCATCTTCCACATTCCAAGACAAAAGCATCTAAATCTCTTCCGTCGATTTGCACAGTGGCTTCGGCCCGGTGGCCTCCTCCTATTTACAGTTGCCAAGAAAGACGACGGGCCTGGATATACTGAAGATGACTTCTTCGGCGAAACCATGTACTGGAGCAACTTCGGCCCCTCGACCTATAAGAAGTTTCTCTCCGAAACTGGATTTCAGATTAAACGAGAAGGTATCGTAGGAGGAGGATACGAAGGTGCTGATGCACTGGAGGAGGTCCACCCATTTTTTTTCGCCGTCAAAAGAGAAGGCTTGTAGATTAGCAAGCGTTGTGAAGTGAACACATTCGCCACACCCGTTTATCTGGAAAGGACTATCAATGCCGCTAACAGGTCGATGTCTTTGCGGGGCGGTCAGCTATACAAGCGACGAGGATCCCCAATCTGTGACCTATTGCCACTGTGACGACTGCCGTAGGGTTACGGGCAGCGCTTTCAACGTCGGAGTCGGCGTACCAGCTTCCACATTTCAACTGAGCGGTAAAACCAAGGGCTACGAATCTACGAACGACGAAGGCCGCACAAAGATTCGCGAATTCTGTCCAGAGTGTGGCTCTCAATTATTCACACGCTACCCCGACACGGTATTTATCAAGGCGGGCACCCTAGACTATTCTGAAAATCTGCAACCCACCAGAGAAATCTGGACCGAAATGGCAGTCCCTTGGTCCAAGATTCCTGACGGCCTAGATAAATTCCCCCGATCTTCGACAACTTAACTGGGAAATCTAATGCCAAACTGCGACTACAGCCTTACGTGGTATCACGGCTCTCAGCAAGAGTTGACGAAACTTCGGGTCGGAAGTTCGATCACGCAGAATAGAAATGTGGCGAAAGCGTTCTCGCATAGACCATCAATTGTTTCTATGTCTGACGAAGGTGAGTCTCTATCTGACAAACTCAGAATTAAGCACAACGGCGTCACGCCCGGTTATCTCTATGTCGTCTCCGATGACATCGGTCCCGACGATGTGTATCCCCATCCCCACCCGGCAAATGCCGATCACTGGGAGTGGCTGACCAATCGGGAATTGAAGCTGAAACTCATCGAACAAACCATCGTAACGGACGAAGAACGTCTGACAGACAAAGAAATCGCCGAGATAAGGCAAAAACAGAAGGAAAGAGGCGAGGAGTCGTTCGTGGGTGATCCTGCCAAAAAAAACAAAAAATGAAACGCGAACACATTTTTGCCCATTACGAACAGGACGCAACCCGGTACTGGAAACTGAGAGAAGGCGGCTATGCCACCCCGCTGAGTGTGTGTCAGGGCGATGAAGTAACGTTCCATATATCGAATTCCAGATCGTACTACGATGTATTTGTGTTCCACGAAGGGGCCAAACGGCGTCTGGTAAAGGAGATAAACGACCTGCGCGGCGGGCTTCCCCCGGTTCCCGAATTTGGCTATCGGGACGGATTCGCCTGGCCCGCGACGGTCTCGTTCCAAGTGCCTCGCGACTGGCAGAGCGGTGTTTACATCGCCAGTTTTCCCACCGCACAGGGGATCCGGGAAATCCTGTTCGTCGTTCGTCCGCGTGTCCCCAGCGCACCGATTCTCCTGACGATCGAAACCAATACCTACGCCGCCTATAACTGCGTGGGCGGCAAATGTCTCTTCCCCTATATATCTACCGACCGATCGCACAGCAACCTGTTGACCTTTGAGCGCCCCCTGCAGCCGGACATCATGGGCGGGTTCTATGCTTGGGATCAGTTCTTCACATCATGGCTCGACGCCGAGGGTTATCAGGTAGATTACTGCGTCAACGCCGACCACGATCGGCAGCCGGATCTCCTAGATGACTACCCTGCACACCTCAGGATCTGTCACGGCGAGTACTCCAGCCGCGAAGAATGCGAACAGCTTCAGCGATTTGTAGCACGTGGCGGCAACCTAATGGTGTTCGCCGGCAACTCTTTCTCGCACTTGGTGGAAACTAGGGCCGACGGACGCCAGCTTTACTGTGCCAAGACCCGGTACAAAAAGCATCCGCTCGGCACGCCAGAGGCCCCCGAAACATCCTTCCTCCGCGCAATCGATAATCTGCGCCAGCGCACCATTGGCGTTTCCTATACGGCTGCTGTCAACGCCAAGAGCAAGGTTCCCGGCGAGATTATTGCTCCGACGTCTGGGGAATACGGATTCTTCCGCGTGACCCAGCCCGACCACTGGGCGTTCGCAGGAACCGGGCTGGGAGAAGGAGACGAGTTTGGCCGGGAAGACTCAATCGTTGGGGTCGAATGCGACGGCGGTGACATCGAATTCAAGGATGGGAAACCGCGATTTACAGGCCGTGACGGAATCAGCCCGCACTACCAGATCATTGCAATCGGGGACGCGGAGGACCACGGTTTCAACGCGGACCTAGGAGTCCATCAAGACCAGTTCTACGCCACCGTCGCGGTCAACGAAACGGAGTTCAAGGGGACTGTCTTCACGGCGGCAACCATCGAGTGGGCGCACGGTCTTTACCGGAACGGCGGTCCGGTGGCACAGATCACGCGCAATGTCTTGAACCGTCTGAGCAAATAGTGGATGAGTGACCGAACAACGGCATGCCTTTGACATGGCCGAGTATTCGCAGCAAGTTGAATCATTGCAAAAGCTGCGCGATTGACAACTATCTCCGCTTGAAAGGCCGCTTCAAATGCTGATAATCGACACGCACTGCCACGCTGGTAACAACTGGTTCGAGCCTATCGAGACCCTTGAATTCGAGATGGACCGCAACGGCGTTGACAAGGCCGCTCTCATCCAACACGGCGGCACCTACGACAACACCTACCTCCTCCAAGAAGCCGCCAAGCAACCGGACCGTTTCAAAATTGCAGTCCTCGTCGATCCCGAGTCCCGCGATCCACTCGGCGATCTTGCGCAACTCGCAGAGCAAGGGGCCGCCGGTATTCGTATCGCCCCCGGTGGACAGTTCGCCAACGCAGGCCCTTACGACATGTGGCGCAGAGCCGGCGAACTCGGCCTCGTAGTCTCCAGCGTCGGCGATGCATCCCAGTTCGCGGCCAACGACTTCTCGCGCGTGCTCGATGCGTGCCCCGACACGCACGTCATCCTCGAACACCTCGCAGGAGTGGGCATTGCCGAGCCGCCCTACGCCGATTACGTTGAGGCCCTGCGCCAGGGCGAGCGCGACAACACCAGCATCAAAGTCCCCGGCTTGGGCGAAATCTGCGCCCGCCCGCCGCGCCTGCTGCCCGAACTCGAATTCGGCCACGTGCCGCCACTTTTCGAGATGGCCAAAGAGGCATTCGGCGTGCAACGCATGATGTGGGGCAGCGACTTCCCGCCCAGCGCCGGCAGAGAGGGCTACGCCAATACACTGCGCAGCGTCCTCGATCATCCAGCTTTCGCCGACGGCGATGACATCGAGTGGGTCATGGGGAAAACCGCGGCGCACGTGTGGGGATTCTAACGAGAAAACTAACTTCCCTGTGGGAACTAACAGAGCAACATGGCCAAAGAAAAAAAGAAAACCTCGCGCCAGGCGTATGGCATCACAGTACTCAAAGCCGCTCACCCTCAAGTACGCGCCAGAAAAAAGAAGCACTAGCCCTGCATCCACGGCAACAAATTCTGGAATTCGAGTTGGTGCGTGATGGACTTCCTCTCGCACCAGGGCCTACCGCCAAAGGCGCGGGTCTTGGACATCGGCTGCGGCTGGGGCCTCGCCGGGATATACTGCGCCAAAAACCACGGTGCCCGCGTCACGGGAATGGACGCGGACGCCGCGGTATTTCCCTACTTGCAACTACACGCTGAGATCAACGATGTCGAGATAGAGACTTGGCGTTGCAAGTTCGAGAAGGTGAAAAAGAAAGACCTGCGCCAAACCAACCTGATCATCGGAGCCGATATTTGCTTCTGGGACGACATGGTCTCGCCGCTCTACAAGCTGATCAAAAAGGCGATCGAAGTCGAGGTCGGGCAGATCATCATCGCCGACCCAGGCCGACCGCCCTTTCACTCGCTGAGCGAAAAGGTCATAGAGAAGCTCGGCGGCGAACTCAAGGAGTGGGAGATCAACGGCGAGGTCAAAGCCGACGCGTACCTGCTCATCGCGGGCACGCTGCCCTAGAACCAGTTCTCCTTATCCACCACATTCACCAGCGCCTCACCGCAGGCAAAGCGCTGGCAATTCTCCACCATCAGATCGCGTCGGCGCTCGTTCAGATAAGGGCCAGCCGCAGCCACGTGCGGGGTCATCAGGAAGTTCGGGGCCGTCCACAGCGGGTGCTCCAGCGGCAGCGGCTCCTGCTCAAACACATCTAAGGCAGCGCCGGCGATTTGGCCCTCGCGCAGAGCTTGGTCGAGGTCGGCCAACTTGACGTTCGCGCCGCGACCGATGTTGACGAAGTACGCACTATTCTTCATCTGCTCAAACCGGGCGCTGGTGAAAAAACCCTCGGTCTGCGGCGTCTGCGGCACGGTAACTAGAACGAAATCCGCCCTCGGCAAAAGTTGGTCGAGCTCGTCTGGGCGGTGCAACTCGTCAACTCCCGCAGGCGGCGACTCAACGCGGGGATCAATGCCAACGGTCGTCATGCCCCAGTTCTTGCACTGGCGCGCGGTCTCTGCGCCAATCCCGCCGACGCCGACGATCAGCGCGGTAGCCTCAGGCAAGTAGGTCGAGGGACTCGCTTCCCCTCCGCTGCGCCATTGGCCGTCGAACTGGTCGCGGAAGTAGCGGTGCATACCGCGCGAGAGCGCCAGCACAAAGGCCATGATGTGGGCCGAGATATGGTCGTTGAAGATGCCGCGAAAATTGGTCACCACCACGTCGCTGGCGATGAGTTCCGGGAAGTAATACCCCTTGGCCGGACCAGCGGCTGGGGCAGCCAACCACTTGAGTTGGACGGCTGCGGCCAACAGCTCTGAATCCAAGGTGCCAAAACAGGCTTGCGCCGTGGGCAGAGCAGCTAGCGCTTCGGCGCGGCTTTCGCATTGGACGATCTCCATCGTAGGGACCGCTTCGGACATGGCAGCGGCTAGCTCGCCAGCGGGTGACAGAAAGACGAATTTGAAAGACATGTGGCTCCTTTCGTTGATGGGCTTCTAAAATCTACCTAATCTTCGCATCGGACGCCTCTATGCCTATATTCTCGCAACATTTTGCTCACGCCCAGCCCTGAG
>JAJEEZ010000226.1:0-6193 GCA_022820705.1 Candidatus Latescibacterota bacterium
CCCCGACCCCGTCGGCCCGTAGTCAACGACCTCGCCGTTTTCGGCAAAGCGCGCGTCCTTGCCGTGAGCGATTGCGATATCGGGGCCGAGCATCCGCACTGCGCGCACCAGTGGAGTGCGGTCAGGCGCGAAGTTCGCCGCGTCCATGCAGACCTTGAGCGCTTTGGAACCCACCCGGTCCTGCAATCGCCAAAAGCGCTCCGCCCCATCGACGCTCCCCGCCCGCGTCATTTCCACCGCGATGACAATGCCCAGCCTCTCGGCCGCCGCGCAGACCGTCGTCAGCCCAGTACATAGCCCCTCAAACACCGCCCGGTCGTCAACGCCCTCTTCTGGATACCCCGACGGATGCCACACCAGCACTGGTCGCGGGTTGTCGCCGAAACGTCCGTCGAGTGCTGCAGTCTTCTTCACGCAGCGCACCAGCCTTGCGACCTCCTCCCGGACCATCCCCTTTGGCCCGACCATATCGACGTGCAAGGTCATCGCCGCCAGCGCAATGTCAGCCGCCAGCAGTACTTTGTCGATATCCCCTACCGACGGGTCCCGCACATCCCCGTCCGCTCCCCCGCCGAAAAACATCTGCACCGCCTCGAATCCCTCAGACCGCATCTCTGCTGACGACAGCAGATTTCCTGACATCAACGCAAGTTTCACGGTTCACTCCTTTCAAGATTCGAGCCAGCGGCGAGTACAACTCCACGCCGCTCTTTGGTATTAAAACGTCCCCTGCACGTCCATCACCTGTCCGCCCTCCTCCTTCACTTTGGAGGTAGCCACCCGCTTTTGCAATTCTTCGTAGTACAAATCCTCGTCCACCGGAATACGCACCCAATCATCCGTCCACGTCGAAAGCAACATCGCGTTGGACAACTCCACGCCGTTGATCCCCTCGGTTCCCGCAGCCAACAGCGGCGACCCCGTGCGGATAGCCTGCACCCAGTCTTGGGTGATCCCCTTGTGCTCCGCACCGCCGCCACCCGGGATCTCGCACTTCCAAACCTCCGGGCTGCCAAACCCATGCGGCCACTCCGCGAGGAACTTGCTCGCCGACTCGGTCGTGCGCCAAAAGGTGATTTTGCCGCCTTCCAACACCACCTTGCCGCGATCCGCTGAAATCTCCAGCCGATTGGTCCCCGGAGCCTCGCCCGTAGAGGTAATAAAAACGCCCGTAGCGCCGTTCTCGTATTCGACGTAGGCCGTTACATCGTCTTCAACCTCAATGTCGTGGTATTGCCCAAAGCGGCAAAAGGCCCGCACTCGCTGCGGCATCCCGCAGATCCACTGCCACAGGTCGAGATTGTGCGGACACTGGTTGGCCAGCACGCCACCGCCCTCGCCGGCCCAAGTCGCCCGCCAGCCACCCGAATCGTAGTAGCTCTGGGCGCGGAACCAGTTGTTGATGATGTAAATCGTGCGTTGAATCGGCCCCAGCTCGCCGGATTCGACCAGCGACTTCAGCTTCTGGTGCTCGCCGCGCGCGCGCTGGTTGAACATCATGCCAAAGACGCGGTCGCTTTTGGCTGCGGCCTCGTTCATCTCGCGGACTTGGCGCGTATAGACTCCAGCCGGCTTCTCGCTCATCGCGTGCAGACCGTTTTCGAGCGCCTCGATCACCAGCGGGGGGTGGAAGTAGTGGGGGGTCGCGACGATCACAGCATCGACGCATTGGGCTGCAAACAGGGCATCGGCCCCGGCGAACGCTTGCACGCCCGCGCCGTATTTGTCTTGCACACCTGCGAGCCGGGCCGGATCGACGTCGGCTACAGCCGCGAGTTCCGCACCGGCGATTTGGCCTTGGGAAAGATAACTGGCGTGGCTGCTACCCATGCCGCCGAAGCCAATGATACCAATTCGCACCTTGTCCATATTGCGCTCCTTGTTGTTATCTAGCGATGATATAGGTCTAGCTTTGCGGGACTCAAAAAAGGAAGTGAGTCGCCGAACATGCCAACGAGAATATGAGCCGCAATATACCTCAGAATCCGCCGAGTGGTCAATCTCGCTGGGCAGCCGGAGGACTACCTCGCACGATTCTTGAGTTGATCCAGCATGACGGCGACCAATAGGATGAAACCGCGAACCACGTTTTGATAGAACGTCGGGACGTTGAGCAGGTTCAGGGCGTTCTCAACTACGCCCATGATGAGCACGCCAGCTATGACGCATCCGATTGATCCCACGCCGCCGGTCAAGGACACGCCACCCAAAACGCAGGCCGAGATGACTTGGAGTTCGAACATCTCAGGGGGCTTCGGCTGTCCACTGGTCATACGCGAGGCGAGGACCACGCCCGCGAACCCAGCCATTAGGCCCTGTATGCTGAAAATGATCGTCTTGAGCCGCGCGACCGGGATGCCGGAGAGCCGGGCGGCCTCTTTGTTGCCGCCAATGGCCAAGGTATTGCGACCAAAGGTAGTCCGTTGGAGCAAAAGTCCGAATACCACGAAGCAAACTAGCGCAATCCAGACCGGCGTCGGGACGCCCAACAGCGACGACGTACCCAAGGCGAAGAATCCCGAATCGGTAACGCCGACGGCCCGGCCGCCTGAGATGATGAAGCCCAACCCGCGTACGATCTGCATCGTCGCCAGCGTCGCGATTAGCGCATTGATGCGAAATCGCGAAATCACCACGCCGTTGCAAAGCCCGACCGCGCCACCGACCAACACGCCCGCCAACATGCCCAACAAGACGCTGCCCATTGCGTTAGTCACGACCGCGGCCACGACGCCCGCGCAGGCCACGACCGAGCCGACTGACAAATCGAAATCCCCCGACGCCAAGCAGAACAGCATCGTACAGCCAACCATGCCGATCTGCGACACCGCCAACGCCAAACCCTTTACGTTCACCCACGAGAAAAAGTCTTCGACAAACAGCGAACACGCCGCAAACAGCACGGCAAAGACCACCAACATGCCAGCCTTCTCCCAGAGAAGCGCCATCGCGCCGAGGGAAGCTGTTGGCGAGTTTGTAGATTCCGTCATCGTTCTTTTCTCCGTCAGCCGGTTTAAGCAGGAGACGCTGGTAGCGCCAACCGCATGACCTCTTCCTCATCGGCTGCGCCCCGGACGATAGAGGCTACAATGGCACCTTCGCGCATCACCAACAGGCGATCCGCCACGCCAAGGGCTTCCGGGAGGTCGCTAGATGCCAACACCACCCCCACCCCGCGGTCGGCTAAATCGCGGATGATGGCGTAGATCTCGCTCTTTGCACCGACGTCCACGCCGCGCGTAGGTTCGTCCAGCAGCAGCACATTGACGTCCTCAGACAGCCACCGTGCGAGAATGGTTTTTTGCTGATTTCCGCCGGACAAGTTGACGATATTCTGCGCCACCGACGGCGTGCGGATCCCGAGCCGTTCGATCTGACCATGAGCGTTCCGTCTCTCCCAAGCATCGTTGACGACAAAGCCCAGCCGGGCGATGCGACCACGGGCGACCAAGTTCAGGTTCTCAAGCACGGACGCCGTGGGCACGATGCCATCCTTTTTGCGGTCTTCTGGACAGAAGGCCACGCCGGAGCGGATCGAGTCGTTCGGGGAAGAGATCGGGACTTGCCGATCGCACACTTTCACCGCGCCGGCCTGCATGGGTTCCGCGCCAAACACCAAGCGCAACAATTCGCTGCGGCCCGCGCCGATCAATCCAAATAGGCCGACGACCTCGCCCTGCGCGACGGTGAAAGAGGCCGGCCGCGAAAGCCCCGGACCCTCCACTCCGACAACTTCTAAGGCAATCTCTTTCTGCGTACTGGAGTGATAATCGAAAACATCTTCGACATCGCGGCCGACCATGCGGTTGACCAGCAGGTCGTGAGAGACTCCTTCCAAGGATAGAAACGTCTCAACGTGGCGGCCGTCCCGGAGGACGGTCGCAGAGTCGCACACGCGAAACAGTTCGTCCATGCGGTGGCTGACGTAGAGCACGGCACAGCCGTTGCGCTTGAGTTCCGCCAAGGTCGCGAAGAGGCGGTCCACTTCTCGGGCAGAAAGGCTGCTAGTAGGTTCGTCTAAGGCCAACACCCGTGCGCCACGAGTCAGGGCTTTGGCGATTTCGACCATCTGCCGTTGCGCGATGGGCAGGCGACCGACTTTGACGGCGGGATCGATGGCTTCACCCAAACGTTCCAAGTCGCGGTGCGCGGCTTCGCGCAGACGCCGGCGGTCCACGACTCCTAGCCTTGCGGGGAGATGGCCAAGGTAGAGATTCTCGGCCACGGACATTTCAGGGACGAGTTGGAGTTCCTGATGGATGACGGCAACGCCGGCGTCCAAGGCTTCCGCAGTCGAATAAAAAACTCGTTCGCGCCCATTTAGCACCACGCTTCCAGCATCGGGCAGGTGGACGCCACTCAAAATTTTCAGCAGCGTGGACTTCCCCGCTCCGTTCTCGCCGATCAGGGCGCGGACTTCACCGCGGCGAACCGAAAACGAGACATCCTCTAGAGCGCGGACTCCTGGGAACGTCTTTGAGACGCCGTGGAACTCAACTACCGGAGGAGACGAGGATTCCAAGACCGCGACCTAATCGAGACCCAGCGTAGTCTGGATTTCTTTGTAGTTATCGCGGTAGGCCATGACGCCTGCCGTGCGCGTGTCCGCGGGCGGAGCGACGCCCTCTTTGACCCACTTGTAAAGCAGTTCCGTTGTTTCGTACCCATGACGGCGGGGGCTAATCATACAGGTCGCGAAATACCCCGTCGGTTCCTCTTTCTCAAACTCGGTCAGCCCTGTACCAGCGCCAATGCCAATACCAATGGTCTCCGCCGCGCCAAACCCACGCCCCTCCAAGGCGCGCACCGCGCCGAGAACCCCTTCGTCATTAATCGAGAACACCAACCAGCGTTTGATCGCTGGATACTTGGTCAGGACGATGTTGGCCGCATCGAATGCTCCTGGGATGTCGGTGGTCTTCTCCGCCCCCAAGTAAATGCGCTCCTGCGGGAAGCCAGCCTCAACCAGCGCTTCGATCGTCCCATCGGTGCGGTCGCGCGCGGTGTCGAGTTCGTCGAACGTGATCCCGAGCGCACCCGTTTCCTCCAACGGCCAACCTCGGTTGGTGAATTCCTTGTGGAGTTCTCGTCCCACTTGGCGACCGATTTCCACGGCTGAAATGCCCATGTACGGGACGTCCATGAACTCGCCGTCCGCGCCGACGAACTGATCATCTACCGTGAACACTTTCATGTTGTGGCTACCGGCTTTGGCCATCACGGCTGGCCCCAACCGCACGTCCGGTGTGCAAACGACAAAGCCCTGTGCTCCCTTGGCCGCGAGGACATCGATGGCCGCGAGGAGTTTCTCCCCGTCTGGAACGCCGATTTTGATCAGCTCAAACCCGTACTGATCGGCGCACTGCTGGGCAAATCTCCATTCGTTCTGGAACCACAGTTCCTCTGGCATTTTCACCAGAAATCCCAGCCGAATCTCTTCCTCGGCCGGCAGCGCGGAGCCGGTTTCGGGGGATTCAGCAGTCTGCGGCCCACACCCGTTGCTCGCAACCAGCGCCGAGATCATCGCAGCTAAGGCGATAGGTTTGGTCTTCATGTGGGAGTTCCTCCGTTCACACAATTAGTCGAGACAGGTCGCGTCGTCAATGGCTTATCGGTACCCGTAGGTCGTTCAGCGATCATGCGATTCCTCCGCGTGCTGTAGTATCTGTACGGATTTGAGGTTATCGGCGAACGTTTGGTTCGAGGAGTCTAATTCGACCGCACGTTTGAAGGCCTCCATGGCCCCTATCCTATTTCCCGCGAGTAGCCTGACATTGCCGATCCCATTGTGAGCGAAGGAGTAGGTAGAGTCAGCGCGCAACGCGGCTCGATAGGCCCGGGCAGCCTCTTCGGGTCGATTCTGCTGTAATAGGAGGTTTCCCAAGTTGTTGTGGGCAGCGGCAAATTCGGCATCTCGTGCGATAGCCTGTCGATAGAGTTGAATCGCTTTATCCGTCTCACCCCGTCTCGAATACAGGCGCGCCAATTCTCGATAGAGAGCCGGATCGGTGGGGTCGTGGCGGATCGCCTCGCGGTACTTGACAATGTCCGTATCGATTGACCTCAGCATCTCGAATCGACGCATCACCTTTCGCCCACTCTCCTTCTGCCCTAGGCGCATCAGACAGTTGGCCAGATCGAAGTGCGCCTTCGTGTGGTGTGCATTGAGCTGAATGGCCATATCGAGATGCTG